>NZ_CDRQYH010000004.1:0-126565 GCF_977039595.1 Enterobacter sp. | reverse complement strand
CGGAAATCACCACCGTTCCGTACGACAGCTACCAGAACGCGAAGCTGGATCTGCAGAATGGTCGTATCGACGGAGTATTTGGTGATACCGCTGTCGTGACCGAGTGGCTGAAAGCTAACGACAAGCTGGCGCCAGTGGGCGATAAAGTGACCGATAAGGACTACTTCGGTACCGGTCTGGGGATTGCCGTTCGTCAGGGCAACACCGAGCTGCAGCAGAAATTCAACGCTGCGCTGGAAAAAGTGAAGAAAGACGGCACCTACGAAACCATCTACAAAAAATGGTTCCAGAAGTAATTCCTGATGAATGAAATTTTTCCTTTAGCAAGCGCCGCCGGGATGACCGTCGGCCTTGCCGTTTGCGCACTGATTATCGGCCTCGTGCTGGCGATGTTCTTTGCGGTGTGGGAATCCGCGAAATGGTTCCCCGTCGCCTGGACAGGCTCCGCGCTGGTCACCGTGCTGCGCGGGCTACCGGAAATTCTGGTGGTCCTGTTTATCTATTTCGGTTCCTCACAGTTGCTGCTCACGCTGTCGGACGGCTTCACCCTCAATCTCGGCTTTGCGCAGATCCCGGTGCAGATGCAGATCGAAAACTTCGACGTCAGCCCGTTCCTGTGCGGCGTGATTGCCCTCTCCCTGCTCTACTCCGCGTACGCGTCGCAAACCCTGCGCGGTGCGCTGAAAGCCGTGCCGCAGGGTCAATGGGAGTCGGGTCAGGCGTTAGGTCTGTCGAAATCAGCCATCTTCTTCCGTCTGGTGATGCCGCAGATGTGGCGTCATGCCCTGCCGGGTCTCGGCAACCAGTGGCTGGTGCTGCTGAAAGATACCGCGCTGGTGAGCCTGATTAGCGTCAATGATTTAATGCTGCAAACCAAAAGCATCGCCACCCGTACTCAGGAGCCCTTTACCTGGTACATTGTGGCGGCGGCGATCTACCTGGTGATCACGTTGCTCAGTCAGTACATCCTCAAGCGTATTGACCTGCGTGCGACGCGCTTTGAACGGAGACCAGGCTGATGCTTGAATATTTCCCCGAGTTGATGAAAGGGCTGCATACCAGCCTGACGCTGACCGTGGCGTCCATTATCGTGGCGCTGATCCTGGCGCTCATCTTCACCATCATCCTGACGCTGAAAACGCCGGTGCTGGTGTGGATTGTGCGCGGGTACATCACCCTGTTTACCGGTACGCCGCTGCTGGTGCAGATCTTCCTGATTTACTACGGCCCGGGCCAGTTCCCGTCGCTGCAGGAGTATCCGGTTATCTGGCATCTGCTCTCTGAGCCGTGGCTGTGTGCCCTGATTGCCCTTTCGCTGAACAGCGCGGCCTATACCACCCAGCTGTTCTACGGAGCGATCCGCGCCATCCCGGAAGGCCAGTGGCAGTCCTGCGGGGCGCTGGGCATGAGCAAGAAAGACACGCTGGCGATCCTGCTGCCGTACGCCTTTAAGCGCGCCCTCTCCTCCTATTCCAACGAAGTGGTGCTGGTATTCAAGAGTACCTCGCTGGCCTACACCATCACCCTGATGGAAGTGATGGGTCACGGACAGCTGCTGTACGGACGCACCTATGACGTGATGGTGTTCGGCGCGGCGGGCGTGGTCTATCTGGTGGTGAACGGTCTGCTGACGCTGATGATGCGCCTGATCGAGCGTAAAGCGCTGGCGTTTGAGCGCAGAAATTAACCACGAAAATGCATAAAACGGTATTCATGAAGCGGGTAACCTGATGGGTTATTCGCTTTTTTTTGCGATAAAGATAATACTTAATCATTTTTATTGCATATAAATTCATTAACTGGCATTGTACATCCATGCCGCAGACACGGCGCATCAATAAGACAGACGGGAGCATTACAATGAAAAAGTTAGTTCTGGCCGCATTACTCGCCACCTTCGCCGCTGGCGCATCCGCAGCTGATAAAATCAATTTCGGCGTGTCCGCCACCTATCCACCGTTTGAATCGCTGGATGCCAGCAACCAGATCGTCGGTTTCGATATCGATCTGGCGAAAGCGCTGTGCAAACAGATGCAGGCCGACTGCACCTTTACTAACCATGCTTTTGACAGCCTGATCCCGTCGCTGAAGTTCAAAAAATACGACGCGGTGATCTCCGGGATGGACATCACGCCTGAGCGCAGCAAGCAGGTCGCGTTCACCGACCCGTACTACGCCAACTCGGCGGTGGTGATTGCGAAGAAAGGCGCTTATACCTCTTTCGATCAGCTGAAAGGCAAACGCATCGGGATGGAAAACGGCACCACGCACCAGAAATATCTCCAGGACAAACATCCGGAAGTGAAGACCGTGGCCTATGACAGCTACCAGAACGCGATTATTGACCTGAAAAATGGCCGTATCGACGGCGTCTTCGGCGATACCGCCGTGGTGAACGAGTGGCTGAAAACCAATCCGCAGCTGGGCACGGCTACCGAGAAAGTGACCGATCCACAGTACTTCGGCACGGGTCTGGGTATCGCGGTACGTCCGGATAACAAAGCCCTGCTGGAAAAACTGAACGGTGCGCTGAAAGCGATTAAAGCAGACGGTACTTACCAGAAAATTAGCGAGCAGTGGTTCCCGCAGTAAGATTTTTTTGCCGGGTGGCTCGGCCTATGGGGGTGGTAGTCTGTAGGCCGGGTAAGGCGAAGCCGCCACCCGGCAATTTCTCAGAGTGGCACAAAGAACCTGAACCGTGCTCCGCTCGCCGACTCCATCAGCCTGATCCCACCCCCGTGCAGCTCCAGCATCCGTTTAACAATCAGCAGCCCTAACCCGCCGCGATTCTCTCTCGACGCCTGAGTATTGAGCGCCGACGGCCGCTGGAACAGATCGTCGCGCAGCGCGGCATCCACGCCCGCTCCGCTATCGGACACTTCGACCTGCAGCCGTTCATTTTCCTGCCACACCGCCAGACGAATTTCCCCGCCGCCAGGCGTATGGCGCATCGCGTTATCCAGCAGGTTGGTTACTACGCGCTCGATCATCGACACATCGGCGTTTATCAGCGGCAACGGCCCCGGCACGTCAATATGCAGGTTGACCTCTCGCGTACGGGCGGTGAGCTCAAACTTCTGCGCCACGTCGGAAATCAGCTCTCCCATCGCGAACCGCTCGCGCTGGGGTTTAATACCGCCGTACTCCAGGCGCGCCAGCTCAAACAGCTGCTGCGAAAGATGACGGACCTTTTGTCCCTGGCGCAGCGCGGTGGCGAGATACTGCTGGTGCTCCTGCGGCGTCAGCGTGGCGGATTTGAGCGACAGGGTTTCGAGATAGCCCAGCAGCGAGGTCAGCGGCGTACGGAGATCGTGCGAAATATTGGCGATAAACTCCCGGCGCTGGCGATCGCTGTCGGCCAGCCGATCCCACTGCTGGGTGATTTTGCGCGCCAGCTCGATAAAACTGTTGCGCAGGATCGCCACCTCATCTTTTGCCGCCGCGTCCGGCGTCTGTGCCGCCAGCTGTCTGATAGCGCTTATGCTGTCTTGCTCCAGCCCGGCGACTTCCACCGTCAGCTGTTTAACCGGGCGCGTGACCCAGTACCAGACCAGTAAACCGGCCAGCAGGCCAAACAGCGCGACCCACAGCAGTGACCACAGGACGGTACTCCACAGCGCCTTATGCCAGGCCATCTCCGCAAGAGAATTTGACTCCTCGCCCTGCAAAATAATGTACAGATAGCCTTTTAGCTCGCCGTCCTGCCGCAGCGGCGTGGCGCTAAAGACTTTTTGATTTTGACTGCGCGGATCGTCGCCCAATACCGGCATGGCGGTGCCGCTGAGGAAGCTCTGCACCGGAGCCAGATCGATTTTTTGCCGCTGAATATGGCCCGGCGGTGCGGCATCGGCGAGGATATCGCCGTCCGGGGAGACAACGTAGAGCTCAACGCTCGGATTAAAGGTCATCAGCCGGCCAAACAGCGGTTTCAGCGCGCTGCGGTCAACCCTGCCCTGCGCGTCCAGAATTGGTTCGCGCTGAACAATCTGCTGCGCCAGCCCGCCAGACAAACGCTGCACCATCGCATTACCGTACTGCATGCTGCTGTAGAGCTGTACCGCGCAGGCGACGGCGGCGCAGAGCATCATCAGCAGGATGAAGAGCAGCGTCAGGCGCTGGCTCAGGCTAAAGCGGCGCATCATGATTTGGCTCCGCAAATTTGTAGCCCTTGCCCCAGACGGTGCGAACGATCTCCGGCTCGGCGGCGTCCTTCTCAATCTTGATGCGCAGGCGGTTGATATGGGTGTTGACGGTGTGCTCATAGCCTTCGTGCTGGTAGCCCCAGACCTGCTCCAGCAGCGCCAGACGGGAGAACACCTCGCCGGGATGACGGGCAAAGAAGTAGAGCAGTTCGAACTCGCGCGGGGTGAGATCCACCACCTGGCCGTGAAGCAGCACGCTGCGCGCCAGCGGATCGATGGTCAGTCCGTGAGCCTGAATTTGACCGTCGGTTTGCGCCTGCCCCATCGCCTGCTGGCGACGGAACAGCGCTTTGATGCGCGCAATCAGCTCCTGCACGGAGAACGGTTTTCCCAGATAGTCATCGGCGCCGGTTTCCAGCCCGGTGATGCGGTCGGTTTCACTGCTGCGGGCGCTGATGATGATCACCGGCAGGTAGCGCGTCATCTGACGGATGCGGCGGCAAATCTCCAGGCCGTCAACGCTGGGCAGCATCAGGTCGAGGATCACCGCGTCCCACGTCTGGACTTCAAGACGCTGCAGGGCTTTGCCCCCGTCGGGTTCGTGGGTAATGGCGTAGCCTTCGTCTTCTAAATTGAGTCGCAGAAGCGCCGCGATATCGTGGTCGTCTTCCACCAGCAGGATCTGCTTCATGGGTAAGCCTTCATTCATTTCTTATGACGTAAGCTTACCTGATTTCGCCGGGATGAAGAGTTCACATTTTGTTTAAGATTTTACGAGCAACGTCAGCACTTCATAGTGCGCGGTGTGCGGGAACATATCAAAAAGCTGAACGCGTTCAACGCGATAGCCCGGTAGTTGCGCAATGTCTTTTGCCATGGTCTGCGCGTTGCAGCTGGAATAGATGATGTACTCTGGCGCCATCTGGCTCAGGTAGTCGCACAGCGCATTGCCGATGCCGCGGCGCGGCGGGTTGACCAGCACCAGCTCAGGCACGTTGCCCTGGCCGGTCGCGAACTGCGTGGAGTCGAGCGCCTGGAAGTGCAGATTCGTTAACCCCAGTTCGGCGGCGGACTGCTTCGCGCAGGCAATCGCTTCGGCAGAGATCTCAATGCCGGTGAGCTGCATCTCCGGCGTGGCGCAGTGCAGGCCAAACCCGCCCACGCCGCAGAAGAGATCCCACATGTGGTGAACGTTCAACGCACGAACCCAGTCGCGGGCGGCGGCGTACAGGCTGCTTGCCACGGTCGGGTTGGTCTGGAAGAAGCTTTGCGGGCGGATCCACAGCGGCACCCCGTTGAAGCTTTCGGCCAGCGCGTGCTGGTCGGTGAAGAAAATCTCTTTCTCCCCTTCCATGATTGCCATATGCACGGGCTGAATGTTTGCCGTAATGACCTTCAGCTGCGGAAGCTGCGCCTGCAGCCACGGCAGCGCCGCGCGCAGCTGCTCCAGCTTGGTTTCAGAGCGCAGCACGAAGCGCAGCATCATGCCGCCGTCTTTCTGGCTTTCCGTCAGCAGAAGGTATTTCAGCTCGCCGCGCCTGCGGGCCACGCTGTAGGGCGTTAAGCCCGCCCGCGCGATAAACGGTTTCAGTGCGGCAAAGACAGGCTCAAACGAGTCGGGATACAGCGGGCAGTCGGTTAAGTCTTCCGGCGTGCCGTCGCGGTGCAGCATCCCCAGCAGCGGTTTTTCTACGCTGCCGCTGACCACCATTTTGGCTTTATTGCGAAACCCCTGTTCAGGGCCGCTGACGGGTGCGCACCACTCGCCCACCGCGTGTTCTGCCAGCAGCTGTTGCAGGTCGGCCATTTTGGCGGTGAGCTGTTGAGGGACCGGATGTTCTATCCACTGACAGGAGCGGCAGCGTCCGGCGTCATAGAGTGCGCACTGCATATGAAAACCTTAAAAATCACGAGGGCTGCGATTATACACATTATTGCAGGCGGAAGAATCTCCGACTGGAAGCCGGAACGAAGAGTAGAAAGAGCACCAGCATGTCCGGCAGTTTTTGCATAAACAGCGCGCGCAGGATCTCGCGTTTGGATTCACCGGCGATGCTGAACAGCTCCGGGTAGCCATACCCCAGCGAGGCGGCCCACAGATAGCTTGCGGCGGTAATTTGCGTCAGCAGATAGACCCATCGCGCCCAGTTGCGCCCTTTAACCAGCGAAAACGCGCAGTAGATCTCGATAAACACCAGCATCAGGCTGCTCAAAAAGACCAGCGTCAGATTCCACGTCTGCACGCTGCGGTGAATGAATTCACCGATGCCGCGCACGCCCAGGGTGTTGAGAATCATCAGCACGTCCAGGCAGCGGATCATAATAATGGCGAGCGCCGCCACCTGAACCAGCGCAGGGACGTTAGGACGCGCGTGCGTAATACGTGATTTTTTTAATAATCCCAATGTTTTACTTCCCTGAAAAACAGTGCCGCGTCATGCGCGGCACATCACTGGAAATTTTAAATCCTTCAGCCGCGTCTTGCACGCTGGATATCGCGCACGCGCTGTTTTTCCGCGCGCGCCATCAAATACCAGGCGATAAATCCGACAATTCCGACCACGCCGAGGATGATAGAGGCCAGGGCGTTGATCTCCGGGTTGACCCCCATACGCACGCTGGAGAAGACCAGCATCGGCAGCGTGGTCGCCCCCGGACCGGAAACAAAGCTGGCGATCACCAGATCGTCGAGCGACAGGGTAAACGCCAGCAGCCAGCCGGAGATCACCGCCGGCATAATCATCGGCAGGGTGATGATGAAAAAGACCTTCAGCGGCGTCGCGCCGAGATCCATCGCCGCCTCTTCAATGGAGCGATCCAGCTCGCGCAGGCGCGAGGAGATCACTACCGCTACGTAGGCCGTACAGAAAGTGACGTGCGCCAGCCAGATGGTGAGCATGCCGCGATCTGCCGGCCAGCCGATGGCGTGCGCCATGGCCACGAACAGAAGCAGCAGCGCGAGACCGGTGATCACGTCCGGCATGACCAGCGGGGCGGTAATCATAAAGGCGAAGCCGTTCGAACCGCGAAAACGCCCGAAACGCACCATCACCAGCGCGGCGATCGTGCCCAGCACCGACGCCATGGTCGCCGCCAGCGCCGCAATGGTCAGGCTCAGCCCCACCGCGCTCATCATTGCATCATCGTGGAACAGCTCGCTGTACCAGCGCGTCGACCAGCCAGCCCAGACCGTCACCAGCTTGGAGCTGTTAAACGAATAGATCACCAGCATCAGCATCGGCGCATACAGGAAGGTAAAGCCGATGACCAGGATCGCAATTCGCCACGGGGAGCGCACTACCGGTAAGTTGTTCATCCGCGATCTCCCATCTGTTTCTGCTGATGCTTGTGGAACCACATGATCGGCACGATCAGCAGCAGTAACATGATAATCGCCACCGCTGACGCCACCGGCCAGTCGCGGTTATTAAAGAACTCCTGCCACAGCACGCGACCAATCATGATGCTGTCTGGCCCGCCGAGCAGTTCCGGGATCACAAACTCCCCCACCGCCGGGATAAAGACCAGCATCGACCCGGCAATAATGCCGCCTTTGGTCAGCGGGACGATGACGCTGAAGAAGGTTTTTAACGGACGGGCGCCGAGATCGAGCGACGCTTCCACCAGCGAGTAGTCAATACGGGTCAGCGCCGTGTAGATCGGCAGCACCATAAACGGCAGATAGGCGTACACAATACCGATATAGACCGCGAGGTTGGTGTGCAGGATCGTCAGGGGCTGATCGATAACCCCGAGCCACATCAGGAAGTTGTTCAGCACGCCGTTGTTTTTCAGGATCCCCATCCAGGCGTAAACGCGGATCAGGAACGAGGTCCACGACGGTAAGATTACCAGCAGCAGCAGGATGTTGCGGGTTGACGGCTTGCTGTGCGCCACCGCCCACGCCAGCGGGTAACCCATCACCAGACAGCAGAGCGTCGAGATGGCGGCCACCTGCAGCGACTGCAGATAGGCTTCGAAATAGAGCGGGTCGTCGGTGAGCTGCAGGAAGTTACCCAGGTTTAAGGTCAGCGTCAGCTGCCCGTCGGCCCAGTCCAGCAGGTTGGTGTAAGGCGGGATTGCCCGCGCCATTTCCGCCAGGCTTATCTTGAAAACAATCAGGAACGGCAGCAGGAACAGCAGGATCAGCCACACGTACGGCATGGCGATCACCAGCTTGCGGCCGTGGTTCATCTGCATTCGCGTCAGCCACTGGGCAAAACTGCCCGGTTTACCTGCGCGGGCTGGAGGTTCAAGTGTACTCATTGGCCGCTCCTTATACCGTCAGCACAACGCAACTGTCTGCATCCCAACACAGGCGCACTTCGTCGCCCCAGGTCGGCTGCCCCTTGCGGTAGCGATGTTCGTTCTGTAACTGCGCGCTGAGCATCTGCCCGCTTTTCAGGCGCACGTGATAGATGGAGAGGTCGCCAAGATAGGCAATGTGCACCACTTCGCCGACGGCAAAGTTATAGCCATCGGCAGGCGGATCCTCACAGAGCATGATCTTCTCCGGACGCAGCGCGACGTAGACAGGCACGTTATCCACCACGGAGTTATCCGGATCGACCTTCAGCGGATGCTGCAGCCCCGGCGATTCGATGACCAGACCATCTTCCTGACGATCTTTCAGCAGCCCTTCGAAGACGTTGACCGAGCCGATGAACTCCGCGCTGTAGCGGGTGGTTGGATGCTCATAAATCTCTTCCGGCTCGCCAATCTGCACGAACTTCCCGCGGTTCATGATGGCGATACGTCCGGTCATGGTCATGGCCTCTTCCTGGTCGTGGGTAACCATCACGCAGGTCACGCCCACGCGCTCGAGGATATCGACCACTTCAAGCTGCATACGGTCGCGCAGCTTTTTATCCAGAGCGCCCATCGGCTCATCAAGCAGCAGCAGTTTCGGGCGTTTTGCCAGGCTTCGGGCCAGGGCCACGCGCTGGCGCTGGCCGCCGGACAGCTGGTGCGGCTTACGCTTGGCGAACTCCTGCATGTGCACCAGGCTCAGCATCTCGGCCACGCGCGCGGTAATTTCAGCCTTCGGCAGCTTGTCCTGCTTCAGGCCAAAGGCGATGTTCTGCTCCACCGTCATGTGCGGGAACAGCGCGTAGGACTGGAACATCATGTTAATCGGGCGCTGATACGGCGGTACGCTGGAGAGATCCACGCCGTCGAGCATGATCTGCCCGGCGGTGGGCTGTTCAAAACCGGCCAGCATACGCAGCAAGGTCGATTTACCGCAGCCAGAAGCTCCCAGAAGAGCAAAAATCTCGCCTTTATAAATCGTCAGGCTGACGTCGTCCACGGCATGCTGGCCATCGAAAGATTTAGTGAGGTTACGAATTTCAAGAAGCGGGGTCAGCGCTTTACGGACTTTCGCCTGCGGGCGGGGGATCGCGTCATTCACGGGGTGCTCTCCGGCAGAAATCAAATCATGGTGCAGGCGCACCAGAACGGTGCGCCTGTTGCCGGGGGCACTTCGCTTGCCCGGCCTGTAACAAAGGGTTATTTACCGCTTTTCACCTTGGTCCACGCACGGGTACGTACGCGGTCAATTTTTGGATCCTGGACTTTCAGGGTGAAGAGCTTGGCGAACACATCCGCTGGCGGATAGATAGCCGGGTTATTCCGGATTTCTTCGCTCACCAGCGGCACGGAGGCCTTGTTACCGTTCGCGTAGTAAACGTGGTCGCTGATGTGGGCGATCACCTCAGGACGCATCAGGTAGTTGAGGAACTGATACGCTTCATCTTTGTTTTTCGCATCAGCCGGCATCGCGAAGACGTCGAAGAAGGCCAGCGCCCCTTCTTTCGGAATGAAGTAGGAGACGTTCACACCGTTTTTCGCCTCTTTCGCGCGGTTAGCCGCCTGCCATACGTCCCCTGCCCAGCCGATCGCGACGCAGATGTCGCCGTTCGCCAGGTCGTTGATGTACTGAGATGAGTGGAAGTAACGAATGTTTGGACGCAGCTTCAGCAGCAGATCGGTCGCCGGGCCAGTGTAATCATCGGCTTTATTGCTGTTCGGATCTTTGCCCAGGTAGTTCAGCACGGTTGCGAAAATCTCTTCCGGCGCATCGAGGAAGGAGACGCCGCAGCTTTTCAGCTTCTCAAGGTTTTCCGGCTTAAGCACCACGTCCCAGCTGTCCAGCTTCACGTCCGGGCCCAGCGCGGCTTTGACTTTATCGACGTTGTAGCCGATACCGGTAGTCGCCCACAGGTAAGGCATGGCGTATTTGTTGTCCGGATCATGCTTGGCCACCAGCTTCAGCACTTCCGGATCGAGATTTTTCCAGTTCGGTAATTTGCTCTTATCCAGCGGCTGGAAGACGCCTGCCGTCAGCTGACGCTCGAGGAAGCTTGCGGAAGGCACCACGAGGTCAAACCCGGTGCTGCCCGCCATCAGTTTTCCTTCCAGCACTTCGTTGGAATCGAACACATCGTAGACGACTTTAATGCCGGTCTCTTTTTCAAAATTCGCCACCGTGTCCGGCGCAATATAGTCAGACCAGTTATAAACGTGCAGCGTTTTTTGTTCCGCAGCGAGCGTGCCGGCAGAGACGGCCATCAGAGCACCCGCAACCAGACCCGATAACCATTTTTTATTCAAGGCGATCATAGTGTTATTCCTTCTGAAAGCTCGTTAACAAACGAACTAAAACTGTGCAATCTGAATGTATGCAAAAATCATGCATAGTTTGTCGCTCTGCTCAAAATAAAAAGAAACCTCTTTACCCGGCAGCTTCCGCTCGCTTTTTGAAGCATCGCAAGAATAACTGTAGCCCGTGTCTGCGGCTATAGCCCAGACGAAAAAACGCCTTTTATCAATTTTTTATGCAGGTTAAGTCTACGTGATAAGCCGAAACGGCCTTCAGGGAGGTGAATAATTCTTTAAAGAAAGGTTAAAAGCAGCAGAAAAAATGGCCTTCTGCAGCCGCTATGGCAGCGACTGCGCAAAAGTCAGACAGGCTTAGTGAAGAAAATTGGGAGATGCATCATTATTCTCTGCATCATCTTCCGCGCTATACAGCAGATGGTGTGCATTGGCTTCCATCATGACCATCGAAATTTGCTCTTCGCTCAGGCGCATAAACCATGAGAACTGCTTGAACGACAGCCCGGCACCGGAGAATAAAGACTGGCAAACGACCAGTTTTGGCAGATTATCATCCTGTATGTCGAGAAATGCTTTCACCGTCAAAGAACTGGCGTTAATCGCTGACAGGTCGGAAGCCAGCGCCAGCAGCGCAGAGGGCTTCACTTCGGCCAGCGCTGAGAAAAGGATCACGTCGTTGATCAGATCGATTTTGGCATCGAAAATGCCGTCGAAATTCTGCATATGAGGCAGATGCAGCGCCTGGCAGGAATCGCATTCGAAAAACGTAATTCCGGCATCATCAAGCCATTGACGTAACGTATCCAGTGTAGGTACGACCTGTAAATCCATCGCGTTGCAGCCTCTTTAATAAAAACTTCACATAGGGTACTTAAAAAGCGCGCGGTAATCCATTTAACCACCCGTTTTCAGACAGTAGCCCGGCGTCGCATGACGCTCGATCCATAAGATCATTTTACCCGCAATATCGACCCCTGTGGTTTTTTCCACGCCTTCAAGCCCCGGCGAGGCGTTCACTTCCATAACCAGTGGCCCTCGCGTCGCCCGTAGCAGGTCTACGCCTGCCACGTCCAGCCCCAAAGTCTGCGCCGCTTTGACGGCAATTTCCCGCTCCTGGTCGCTGATATCGGCGATTCTGGCAATGCCGCCGCGGTGAAGGTTAGAGCGGAAATCGCCCTCTTTGGCCTGGCGCTCGATGGCCGCCACCACCTCGTTTCCCACCACGAAACACCGGATGTCGCGCCCTTTGGCCTCTTCAATGTACTCCTGCACCAGAATATGGGCATTCAGCCCGCGGAAGGCGTCAATCACGCTCTCCGCTGCCTGACGCGTCTCCGCCAGCACCACGCCGATGCCCTGTGTGCCTTCCACCAGCTTGATCACCAAAGGGGCACCGCCCACCATGTCGATCAGATCGCTGGTGTCGTCCGGTGAATGGGCAATCCCGGTGACGGGAAGATCGATCCCCTGGCGCGCGAGCAGCTGCAGCGAGCGCAGCTTGTCGCGGGCGCGTGAAATGGCGACGGATTCGTTGAGCGGATAGCTGCCCAGCATCTCGAACTGGCGCAATGCAGCGGTGCCGTAAAAGGTTATCTGGGAGCCGATGCGGGGGATCACCGCATCAAAGTGAGGCAGCTTGCGGCCTTTGTAGTGAATCGACGAGGCGGCAGGGTCAATGTTCATATAGCAGGACATCGGGTCGAGGATCTCAACCTGATGTCCGCGTTTCGCCGCCGCTTCCCGAAGACGCTTACATGAATAGAGCGTTCCATCCCGGGACAATATGGCAATTTTCACCCTGCACCTCTCTGAAGACATGGAAAAAGCCTGCGTATCATATACGCAGGCAGGCGCAGGATAAATGGACTATCGCGTCGCCCAGCCCTGTTTGTGCAGATAATCAAGAATAAACGGGCGATTTTCTTTAATGATGGTGCGGCGAATATGGTCAGTCCAGGTGTCGCGACGGTTATTGCTGCCGCGCGTCAGGTAGTAGTTCGCCAGCTCTTCGTCATATTGATTCAGAACGTCCTGATCGACCGGCTGGTAGTGGTTTTCGTGCACCAGCATCGCCGCGGGAATACGCGGCTTCAGATCCGGGTTATCCGCCGGCCAGCCGAGACACAGGCCAAACAGCGGCAGCACGTGTTTTGGCAGCTTCAGGAGGTCGGTCACGCTTTGAATGTTGTTACGCAGGCCTCCGATGTAGACGCCGCCTAATCCCAGCGACTCCGCAGCAGTAAAGGCGTTTTGCGCCATCAGCGCGGTATCCACCACGCCCAACAGCAGCTGTTCCGCCAGCCCGAGCTCGGCCTCAGGGCAGATCTGCAGGTGGCGGTTAAAGTCGGCGCAGAATACCCAGAACTCGGCTGCCTGAGCCACATGCTTCTGCCCGCCGGTCAGCGTCACCAGCTGTTCACGCATGGCCGGGTCGGTAATGCGGATAATGGAGCTGCACTGCAGGAAGCTGGAACTTGAAGTCGCCCTTGCGCTGTTAATAATCGCTTCGCGCTGCGCATCGGTAATCGGCTCATCGGTGAAGTGGCGAATGGAACGATGGGAAAGGAGCAGGTCTATGGTTGGCGTCATCTTGTCTCTCTTTGTCTTGCTTAATACGTATGCCAGCCAGTATAGGCAATGATATGCGCTGTGTAATTGGCGAAACATAGCTCATAGATATTATAACGACAGGCGAAACCTTCTTTAATGACGAGAGGTTATGGGGCACTATACGTGTCATTCGCCGTCAGGCTTGTTTTTTGAGGAGAGAGAAATGTTTGCAGTAATTTTTGGTCGTCCAGGGTGCCCTTACTGTGTGCGCGCGAAAGAGCTGGCTGAGAAACTGACCGAAGAGCGCGATGACTTCAACTTCCGCTACGTGGATATCCACGCGGAAGGCATCACGAAAGCGGATCTCGAAAAAACCGTCGGTAAGCCGGTTGAAACCGTACCGCAGATCTTCCTCGATCAGAAACACATCGGCGGCTGCACCGACTTCGAAGCTTACGCCAAAGAGCACCTGGGCCTGTTTGCTGCCCAGTAATGAAAGGACGCCCTCACCGAGAGGGCGTTTTTATTTGTGGTGCCGTCGGCGTTGAAGCAGACTGCGCACAAATAAGTAGCAGAGCGCGCCAAGGGCGCACCAGAATACGGCGCTCATCAACCACGCCAGCTCCTGCCAGAAACTTCGCGTTGAAACATACAGCATGCGCATCAGCAGCAGACACAGCGGTGCCGCCAGCATGGCGCCAATTAGCGGCTTGACCACTTCCCCTTTACGGGAAAGAAAACTGGCTGCCGCTCCCGGCAGGGTAAAAAAGAGCAGCCCCAGCTCCGGGTGTCCGGCAGCCCTGAATGCCCCTTTCAGATTAAAAGCGAGCGACATGCACACGACGGTAAACAGCAAAAAGCAGCTGATCACCCCCGCCCAGTTTCGTTTAATGTTCAAACTATCCTCCTGACTTATCTCTATCAAATACAGCTTCGTCGGGTAGACGCCCAGTCAGATAAAGCAATGCGGCAATCCTTGCCAAAGTACGCACAGGGTGATGCGATAATAGGTAGCTGTCAGTAGCTAATGCGATTAAACTACACGCCAGCTAATGTTTTAGGGAATAAAGCAGGAAACAGGGAGCGTTAACGCCTTTCCCTGACCCAGAAAACAGTAGCCCAAATAGTCCTTTCATTCAACAACTTACTGGTAAACAAGAAGTTAGCCTCCGTGAATATAAACGTCGCAGACTTGTTAAATGGGAATTACATCCTGTTATTATTTGTGGTACTGGCGCTGGGCCTTTGCCTGGGTAAATTGCGCCTGGGTTCAGTTCAACTTGGTAATTCCATTGGCGTTTTAGTCGTCTCCTTATTATTAGGTCAACAGCACTTCAGCATTAACACGGACGCGCTCAACTTAGGTTTTATGCTGTTTATTTTTTGTGTTGGCGTGGAAGCGGGACCGAACTTTTTTTCAATTTTCTTCCGCGACGGCAAAAATTATCTGATGCTGGCGCTGGTGATGGTCGGCAGCGCGCTGCTGATCGCGTTAGGACTGGGTAAACTGTTTGGCTGGGATATCGGGTTAACGGCCGGTATGCTGGCAGGCTCCATGACCTCCACTCCCGTGCTCGTGGGTGCCGGTGATACCCTGCGTCATTCCGGCATGGCCGGCGCACAGCTTTCTGCCGCACTCGACCACCTGAGCCTGGGCTATGCCCTGACCTATCTGATTGGTCTGGTGAGCCTGATTGTCGGCGCACGCTATCTGCCAAAACTGCAGCACCAGGATCTACAGACCAGCGCCCAGCAAATCGCCCGCGAGCGCGGTCTGGATACCGATTCCAAACGTAAAGTCTATCTCCCGGTGATCCGCGCCTATCGCGTCGGGCCAGAGCTGGTGGCATGGGCAGACGGCAAAAATCTGCGCGAGCTGGGGATTTACCGCCAGACGGGCTGCTATATCGAACGTATCCGCCGCAACGGCATTCTGGCGAACCCGGACGGCGATGCGGTGCTACAGATGGGCGACGACATCGCGCTGGTGGGTTACCCGGACGCCCACGCCCGTCTCGACCCGAGCTTCCGTAACGGCAAAGAGGTGTTCGACCGCGACCTGCTCGACATGCGTATCGTCACCGAAGAGATCGTGGTGAAAAACCATAACGCCGTTGGCCGCCGCCTGGCGCAGCTGAAGCTGACCGACCACGGCTGCTTCCTCAACCGCGTGATCCGCAGCCAGATTGAGATGCCTATCGACGACAACGTCGTGCTCAACAAAGGCGACGTGCTGCAGGTCAGCGGCGACGCCCGACGCGTGAAAACCGTGGCCGACCGCATCGGCTTTATCTCCATTCACAGCCAGGTCACCGACCTGCTGGCCTTCTGCGCCTTCTTTATCGTAGGCCTGATGATCGGGATGATCACCTTCCAGTTCAGCAACTTTAGCTTCGGCATCGGTAACGCCGCCGGGCTGCTGTTCGCCGGGATCATGCTAGGCTTCCTGCGAGCGAACCATCCTACCTTCGGCTACATTCCGCAGGGCGCGCTGAACATGGTGAAAGAGTTCGGTCTGATGGTCTTTATGGCGGGCGTGGGCCTAAGCGCGGGCAGCGGCATTGGCCACAGCCTGGGCGCCGTCGGCTGGCAAATGTTGGTTTCCGGACTTATCGTCAGCCTGGTGCCGGTGGTGATCTGCTTCCTGTTCGGCGCCTACGTGCTGCGCATGAACCGCGCCCTGCTCTTCGGGGCGATGATGGGGGCGCGTACCTGTGCCCCGGCCATGGAAATCATCAGCGATACCGCGCGCAGCAACATCCCGGCGCTGGGCTATGCGGGCACGTATGCTATCGCTAACGTGCTGCTGACGCTGGCGGGTACGCTAATCATCATCATCTGGCCCGGACTCGGATAACTCCTAAGTTTGCGCGTGGTGAAATTATTTTCGTTACGCGCAGAACTTTTTTATCAGGGGGCAGTCATAACTAGTGCCACTGCTTTTCTTTGATGTCCCCAATTTGTGGAGCCCATCAACCCCGCCGTTTTGGTTCAAGGTTGATGGGTTTTTTGTTGCCTGAAAACTACCACTCTGTAAATTAATGCTTTATGCCTCCAGGTTCCCCTGCATAGCGACATCGTCGCGGCAGAACTTTTATATAGCTGTAACAGATAATAAAAAACCAGCCAGCGGCGGGTCTGTATCAGTCAGCTAATTGTTCCTGCAATTCTTCCGGATTTTGGAACGCGCCACTCAGTATTGAACTCATCGATTCGCACTTAAAGCTCCCGATAAATCGTATTTTGATTAAAAAAAATCAGGTCATTATCCTAAAAATCCCCTGCTTTTCATAAACATGAACTGCTTTGAACGTCCATATTAGTTACAGGCATACGCTGGAGCGGATAGAAACACTATGGAGGGGACAGGAATGCAGTTTTCAAGCTCAGTAATGGCAATTCCGGTCTTAGGGAATGCAGCAAAAGATCGCTCAAGTGAGCTGAAGTGCGAGGTCAGTAAGCATGTACCATTCTGAAGAGATCATCCGACAGCTTCAGAGCCAAAAGATACCGGCCATGAAGCTGGACCAGGGGGTACGCGCGGTAGGTGAAGAAGTAAAGAGCCAGTTGAGTAATATAGGTGCCGGTGCCCAACGCCTGTTGTACTACACCTCCTGCTTTACTGATGAATATTACGATGTATGCACCCGACAAAACCTGGAGGACGCTCGCTTCCGAAAGGGCATATTCCATCTCGTTTCTCGCTGGAACATCGTCTTTGACCTAATCAACACGTACGTTGAGGAGCTGGTTAAGAATTATTCCCCGGCAGAATTATCAGCGATACAGCATGCTCTAATGCGCGCTAACGTTCACATATCCACCAGCACGCTAACCTCGTATTCATTCTCTGCAGGCGCTGCATCGACTATTTGCCTCTATGTGACCATCCCACCTTCAGAAGTAAAGGTCGTTTCAGGATTAACGGGCGCGGCTATTGGCGGGTTGGGGATGTCTGGAGTTGCCCAAATTGCTTCAAGAAAAAATAGATGAAATATTAGCCGGATTTCCTCAGATAAAACCATCAGACTTTGTAAGCAAGTGATGGATGTTCGGTAAGGGGGCTTTTAATTTTTACACGCGGAGGTATTAGCTCCGCGATTTCTTGTTTCCACATTTAATATACTTAAGGATGGGGCGAGAGTTATTTTTCACATTTATGTAGAATAATAACACCATCATCAGCATAAAACTGCATGAAATCAGGATCATTAACCCAAAAATATTTCAATTTCTTATTGTCGAAAAACCCTTTCCAGCGGAATTCGCCATTTTTTTTGATCATACTAAGTTCTGCCACAGGTTTTATCGGGCTTACATTTTTCCAGTCGAAGTTCATGCCGCCTCTGCCAAGGTCTGCAACACTATCATAAAAAATATCAATTTTATCGTTATCGACTTCCTTTGCATGAATGTTGATAACTATTTGATTATCATTAACAACGAGACTGGTTGGTTTGTTATCGATTTTTATAGAGAAACCATCATTATCACAGGAGGTCGACCACATGCCGAAATTTGAGTTTGCATGTGTTGTCATAGAAATTAATAATAGCAAAAATGGCCAAGTTTTCATTGGTTAGACTCCGCAATAGTTGAAATATACCCAATATCAAGATGAAGATCTGACCTGCCAGCTAATTCTTCCTCAAGATAATGATTGTACAAAGAAAGTGCTTCTTGCTCTGATTTTGCAGGCTGACCATACCTACCCGGCGGAAGGCTTGCCCATTCATAGCTCAGTATATCTAACGCTCCTACAATATCACCAGACATGATTTTATCTAAAGAGCGTTTTCTTTTATATTTGAAAATTAAAAGACAAAATTTATCCTGAGATTCAGGTGTAAAATCAGTAATTCCTTTATTAGCCCTAATTGATGTCATTTTCGGATCATTCCAGGTATAGCCCATTACTTGGTATGCTCCTGCTGCTGACGAAGTAAGATTACCTCGTGTAATCGAAATTTGGGGGTGATTGCTAAAGTCTTTATGGTAATGCCTAATGAAGGATTGTCCACCGAATAACGTTTCATATCCAGCTTCCCCTACCGTGCCTTCTCCAACTCGGAGCATACGCATAAATGCCCTTACCCTTGCTTCTTCAAGAGACAATGCAGAAAAGTTCAACGCATCAAGAAATACCACGGGATGCATATGCCAGACAGGTTCACCATTGCTGAACTCTGGCACCTGGCTCATCCATTCCATATTGTCGAACCACTGTCGTACATACGACACATACAGACGGTCTGTGCGTTGCAGGAACGTTTTCCAGCGGTGATGCTGACTGCCGCCAAACCATTCGCTGTCATGCTTTACCACCATTCGGGACGCAATATCCCGCACATCCATCTCCGGAAAGTGGACCGCGTGATACAGCTCCGCCCCGGACAGGTCGCCACTGCTGTCACTGTCCATTTTTCGCAGGATGGCCTTATACCAGGTGGAAACCTGCTGTTCCTGAATGCCGCGCTCAGGCCGTACCCACTCCGCAAGCTGTGTGAATGCTGATTTTACCCAGCCCTCATGCAGGGATTGCGTCATATCGGACGTGGGCGGCTCCTCAAAGGCTGAGAACCCGAGCTTCATCAGGTCATACTGCGCAATGTCTGCATCCACATCCTCCTCGCTCAACTAGGCACTTTCCCCGATATCAAACCAGCGTTTTCCGCTGTTGTCGGTGAACGGGTGGCACTTGTCCTGCGGCAGGATCTGGTGAATGTCTTTCTTCACCAGCCCGTCTGTGCGGGTAAAAGTGTCGCCGGTGCGTTGATACAGGTAGCTCTCCGGGTGGATATGAAGATACTTCTGCCCGCTTTTCACCCCGGCGGTGTTGTTAAGAAAATCACGCATCCGGCTGTCGGTGCTCAGCAGTTCGATATGCACAAAGGCGCTTTTCTCCACTCGCTGCTCACCGTCCGGGGCGATGTCCTCCGCCAGATACCCCACCGCATCCCCGGCAGCAACCACGCATTTTGTGGCTGGGGTAACAACAGCATCATAAGCACCCTGTGTGATGGCCTGCTGCATCCACGCAGGCAGGTGCGCCCGTTGCTCGCCGTCCGGGTTCATAAACATCGGGTCAAGCGATACCCAGAACGCCGCCCCGTTCATCTCTGATTTGCTGTTCAGTGTCCGGGCAAGCCCGAATCTCTGGGCTACCCCGTTTAGTTCAAACGTGTTTTCCCGCAGTACTACCACGCGATCGCCTGTCGTCAGATGCCCGCCGTCTGGCACGGGAACCTGCTCGCCCGGCCTTTCCTGCCCGGTATGGTGACGTTTCCGAAGTCGGTTTCCCCGCTCCGTGACCTGATATATCTGATGTACTGGAAAGGCGGACAGCGGGGCAAGCCCCATGTAAAGCGCGTAAAAATCCAGGGCGTTATCCGGTTTCTCAGGGTCTGGCGTACAGGTGGATTTCACCAGCACAAAGGTGCTGGAGTACTGCAACGCATTCCCCATGTAATCGCCGGACAGATAGTCCTGATTCAGTCGCCAGGCTACCACCTCGCCACCAGTCATAAACGGAAGCGGGACGGCGGTATCCGCTGTTTCGTGAGTGAGTACTGCTCCCGGCGCACTGACATCTGTAATATGAAGTCCACCATGCCACATGGCATTTGTCCCGCCAAGCCAGGAACCATGAGGCTCCTGAAGTATACGGGCCATAATGTCATCTACTGTGGAGTAATGGTCGCCGTTTGCTTTTTTGGCAGGAAAACAGATGTCCATTTGCATAGTCCCTTACAGCTAAGAAGTTAAGCCTTTGATGAAGCAGTTTTAGCTTATTTTACAAACAATAACCACATGGGCAATAAGCATTAAACTTAAGTAAAACTTTCTTTCGTAACATTCGGTAAGCCCATACCATAAAGAGACTTTACTCACTGTCAGTTGTGTCGAAACTTTTGCTGTACGGGCAATGTTTCGATTTTGTCCGGTAGGTGAAGATATAAATTTTATTGGAGTAGACGCACAAGGTTTGCCCGTTCGCCGTGGTCGTCTGCTCCGGGTTGCTCATAGTTATGTTTCCGGTGCAGGCACTGAACGCAGCAAGAATAAATCCCGTCAACAGCACTTTTCTTACCAGCTCTAAACCTCCATTAAAGCTGATTTCAGCCTCCTTCCTGCAAGCGGCCTATGTAGGATGCACCTTAATAATTAATCCATAAAAACAATCAATAATATAATTTCAATCGATAAGGCCTATTATTAATTTTAACGGTCAAGTCTGCATTCAGGAAGAAGCATGAAAAGTATTATTGCGCTGCCTCTGGTATTCTGCGCTTTCTCATCCGTAGCTGGTGGTGCGGTCTCGGGCGAAATCCAGGCATATCCTGATTACCTGTCTGCCTATTTCAAAATGCTTGTTAAAGCTAGTTGCGACCACGTACTTTCAGATGATGGAACGAACTCCATTGATAGAGCCATCAAGTCCATTAGCGCTAGCGCCACCAAAGGTATGACTACCGACACGGAAAGTTACTGCGCTGTTTATAATTCAATCGTTTTTGGGGCTGAGATGGGAGATAAGCTGAAAAATGCCAAGAAACAGAAAATGATTCTGGCAACGAAAGACAAAATTGGAATAGATAGTTGCGGTGGTGTTGGTGCTTATGCATTGATACAGAAAGATTTTAGAAAGATGACCCTCGCGGGGCTAATGCCTTTAGCTCCGCCAGCAGGTGTCGCAAAATCAAAGGTGACAACTTCAGACGAAAGCGTGTATCGAACTACGGCGAAAGCTCTAGCTGAACTTTATAAAGCTAACGAAGTTGAAGCTGATGACAAAATTGGTGATTGTAAAGTGGAAAAATGATGTATTTTCTGGTTGGGGCAAGCTCACCGACACGCGCGTCCATCGCCCTATTACGATAATCAAAGAATTTGATCAGACTACCCCACTTCTTTACCGCGCCGTGTGTGAAGGGCGAGTGATGAAGAAGGGGATTATTAAGATGTACCGTATTCTGGAGTCCGGTATCGAGGCCGAATATTTCAATATCGTGATGGAAAACGTTAAGTTCACGACAGTGGCACCCTTCCTGACCCCTAACGGGATGAGCAGCACCCATCTTGAAACGCTCGAATTGCGTTATGAAGCCATCTCATGGAAGTACACGGAGGGGAATATCATTTACCGTGAAACCTGGAACGATCGCTGTTGCGCCTGAGCGCAGAAGAGTGTTGAAAGTGAGCAGATAAAAAGAAACCGCTCCAGGGGACGGTTTCTTTCCCATGACTGTCAGGATTGCTCCGGGCAAGCCATAAAGACTATTTTGACCTTCTACAAGCCCTCCCTGAGTTTTTCTATCCTTGCTGCTTTTTCCTCTTCTCTCGCCAGCTATAAACATATATGATTTAATGAATATGACAAAAGACATTCAGGATGACCGAATGCTCCACCCACTCCAGCTCTTCAAAACCCTCTCTGACGAAACGCGGCTCGCCATCGCCATGCTGCTCCGCGAAGCGGGCGAGCTGTGCGTCTGCGATCTCTGCTCCGCCACCGCCGAATCGCAGCCGAAGGTCTCCCGCCATATGGCGCTGCTGCGCGAGTCCGGGCTGGTTATCGACCGTCGTGAGGGTAAGTGGGTTTATTACCGTCTCTCTCCCAACATGCCCGCGTGGGCGGCAACGATTATCGACAACAGCTGGAACTGCCTGCGGGAAGAGACGCGCATGAAGCTGAAAAACCGACTTCCGGGCTTGTGCTAAGCAAAACACATTCACAAAAACAGATATAACGGAGTAACAGATGTTTCTGGCAGGGGCTATTTTTCTGTTTACGCTGGTACTGGTCATCTGGCAGCCCAGAGGGCTCAGCATCGGCTGGAGCGCGACTATTGGTGCCGTACTGGCGCTCGCCAGCGGCGTGATTCACGTAAACGATATTCCGGTTGTGTGGAATATCGTCTGGAACGCCACGGCAACGTTTATCGCCGTCATCATCATCAGCCTGCTGCTGGATGAGTCCGGCTTTTTCGAGTGGGCGGCACTGCACGTTGCCCGCTGGGGGAACGGCCGCGGAAGATTGCTGTTTACGTATATCGTGCTGCTGGGCGCAGCCGTGGCGGCGCTGTTTGCCAATGACGGTGCGGCTCTGATCCTAACCCCTATCGTTATCGCCATGCTGCTGGCGCTGGGATTCAGCAAGCAGGCTACGCTGGCATTTGTGATGGCGGCAGGTTTTATCGCCGATACCGCCAGCCTGCCGCTGATTGTGTCGAACCTGGTCAACATCGTCTCGGCAGACTTCTTCACGCTGGGGTTCAGCGAATACGCTTCGGTGATGATTCCCGTTGATGTCGCCGCGATTGCCGCAACGCTGGCCATGCTCCATCTGTTCTTCCGCAAGGAAATTCCGCCGGAATATGACCTGGCGAAACTGCGTGAGCCCGCGCGGGCCATTCACGACCTCCCGACCTTCAGAACGGGCTGGATCGTGCTGCTCCTTCTTCTCGTCGGTTTCTTTGTGCTAGAACCGCTGGGTATTCCGGTCAGCGCCATTGCGACTGCGGGCGCGCTGGTTTTGTTTGCCGTTGCAAAACGCGGACATGCGATAAATACCGGAAAAGTGCTGCGCGGCGCACCGTGGCAGATCGTCATCTTCTCGCTGGGGATGTATCTGGTGGTGTATGGCCTGCGCAATGCCGGGCTGACGGAATATCTCTCAGGCGTACTGAATAGCCTGGCCGGGCAAGGGCTGTGGGCCACCACGCTGGGAACCGGGTTCATCACCGCGTTTCTGTCATCCATAATGAACAATATGCCCACGGTGCTGATTGGCGCGCTCTCCATTGAGGGCAGTACGGCGACAGGACTGATCAAGGAAGCAATGATTTACGCCAACGTGATTGGCTGCGATTTGGGGCCGAAAATCACGCCTATCGGCAGCCTTGCCACCCTGCTCTGGCTTCACGTGCTGGCGCAGAAAAACATGACGATTAGCTGGGGCTACTATTTCCGGACGGGCATCATTATGACGCTGCCGGTCCTGTTTGTGACGCTCGCCGCGCTGGCGCTACGTCTCTCCTTCACACTGTAATGAGCCACTGATATGAGCCACATCACTATCTACCACAACCCCGCCTGCGGCACGTCGCGCAACACGCTGGAGATGATCCGCAACAGCGGCACGGAGCCAGAGATTATCCTCTATCTGGAAACCCCGCCGTCGCGCGATAAGCTGACAACCCTGATTGCCGATATGGGGATCTCGGTGCGGGATCTGCTGCGTAAAAACGTGGAGCCCTACGAACAGCTCGGCCTGGCCGAAGACAGCTTCACCGACGACCAGCTTATCGATTTTATGCTGCAATACCCGATCCTGATTAACCGTCCGATCGTCGTGACGCCGCTGGGCACTCGCCTGTGCCGCCCGTCTGAAGTCGTCCTCGACATCCTGCCGGACGCACAGAAAGGGGCATTTACGAAAGAAGATGGCGAAGCGGTGGTTGACGCCAGCGGGAATAAAATCGAGCGCAGGTAAAACTGGCAGGGCGAGCGATACCTAAGGGTTCCCCTCGCCCGCAATTCTCCCCACCATCGCCCGGATCTCTTCGCGGGATAGCGGCGCCCGGTCGGTGACGTAGTGCAGCGTCATTCCTTCAATAAAGGCATCCAGCGCGCGGGTGGTGACCGGGTCGAACCACTGCTCGAGCGTTGTCTGGCTCATCTTCATCCAGTCCTGCATCACCGTTTTGAGCGCCGCGCTACGGTGCATAAAAGCGTAAAGCTGATACATCAGCGCCATGTTGTGCGGCGTCGTCACCTGCGAGCTGTGGATCAGGGTGGTAATGGATTCGCACGCCATTTCCGGCCCGGTGACGCCCGCGAAGAAATCCCGGTACTGCTGCGACATCTGGCGGGTAAACCACGTGAAGGCCTCCTCCAGCAGCGGCTCCATACCGTCGAAATAGTAGGTCATCGACCCCAGCGGCACGCCCGCGCAGGTGGCGATTTTCCGGTGCGTGACGGCGTGAATACCGTGTTCAGCAATGGTGTCGAGGGTCGCCTGCAGGATTTTCTCCCGGCGATGCGGATCGTTGGGTGGTCTGCTCATCATTTCCTCACCTGGTTTGTGTACAAATGTACACAAACTTGCTAGTGTTGTCGCTATTGTTGTACTTCTGGTGCTACCCCAATGACGCTGACCTCTTCCCGTAAAGCCCTGCAGCTCCGCATGTGGGCGCTGTTTATGTTCTTCTTTATTCCCGGTCTGCTGATGGCCTCCTGGGCCACGCGCACCCCCGCCATTCGCGACATTTTGTCCGTCTCTACAGCTGAGATGGGTATCGTGCTGTTTGGCCTGTCGATAGGCTCCATGAGCGGCATCCTCTGCTCCGCGTGGCTGGTGAAGCGCTTCGGTACGCGGGCGGTGATCCGCACCACCATGTGCTTCGCGGTATTCGGGATGATCGTGCTCAGCGTCGCGCTGTGGTTTGCCTCACCGGTGCTGTTTGCGCTGGGGCTGACGGTATTTGGCGGCAGCTTCGGTTCGGCGGAAGTTGCCATCAACGTTGAAGGAGCGGCTGTCGAGCGTGAGATGAACAAAACCGTGCTGCCGATGATGCACGGTTTTTACAGCCTCGGCACGCTGGCCGGTGCGGGCGTGGGAATGGCGCTGACGGCCACTGGCGTGAGCGCCAATCTGCATATCCTGCTGGCAGCGCTGGTGTGTATCATTCCTATTCTGACCGGCATCCGGGCGATCCCGGACGGCACAGGTAAGAACTCCGCTGACGAACAGCACTCGGCCGAAAAAGGGCTGCCCTTCTACCGCGACTTCCAGTTGATGCTGATCGGCGTGGTGGTGCTGGCTATGGCCTTCGCCGAAGGGTCCGCCAACGACTGGCTGCCGCTGCTGATGGTAGACGGTCACGGCTTTAGCCCGACCTCCGGCTCGCTGATCTACGCCGGGTTTACGCTGGGGATGACCGTCGGGCGCTTCACCGGCGGCTGGTTTATCGACCGCTACAGCCGTGTAGCGGTGGTGCGCGCCAGCGCCCTGCTGGGCGGCCTGGGTATCGCGATGATCATATTTGTCGATGTGGACTGGATTGCCGGGGTCTCGGTGATCCTCTGGGGACTGGGCGCGTCGCTCGGCTTTCCGCTTACCATTTCAGCCGCCAGCGATACCGGCCCGGATGCCCCGACGCGCGTCAGCGTGGTGGCAACCACGGGCTATCTCGCCTTCCTGGTCGGGCCGCCGCTGCTTGGCTTCCTCGGCGAGCACTACGGGCTGCGCAGCGCCATGCTGGTGGTGTTAGGGTTGGTCATCATCGCGGCGCTGGTGGCGCGCGCGGTGGCAAAGCCGGAAACGAATCAAACGACACTGGAGAAGGGATATGAGCGTTAAACTGATTGCCGTCGACATGGATGGCACATTCCTCAGCGATGCCAAGACCTACAATCGTCCGCGCTTTCTGGCGCAGTACGCCCGCATGAAGGCGCAAGGCATTCGCTTCGTGGTCGCCAGCGGCAACCAGTTCTACCAGCTGATCTCCTTTTTCCCGGAGATTGCGCATGAAATTTCATTCGTCGCCGAAAACGGCGGCTGGGTCGTAAGTGAGGGTGAAGACGTCTTTAACGGTGAACTGTCGAAAGCCCATTTCGAGACCGTTGCGAACGTGTTAAGCGACGTTCCCGGCATTGAGATTATCGCCTGCGGGAAGAGCAGCGCCTACACGCTGAAGTGCTATGACGAAGGCTTTAAGGGTATCGCGGCGAAGTACTATCACCGTCTGGAAATGGTCAGCGATTTCGACAACCTGAACGATATTTTCTTCAAGTTCGGGCTCAACGTGTCTGACGATGAAATTCCGCGTATTCAGGCGCTGCTGCATGAAAAGCTGAGTGACATCATGGTGCCCGTCACCACCGGTCACGGCAGTATCGACCTGATCATCCCCGGCGTGCACAAAGCAAACGGCCTGCGGATCCTGCAAAAGCGCTGGGGCATAGCCGATAGCGAAGTGGTGGCCTTCGGCGACAGCGGCAACGACGTGGAGATGCTGCGCCAGTCCGGGTTCAGCTTTGCGATGGCTAATGCCAGACCGCATATCAAAGCGGCGGCGCGTTTTGAAGCGCCGCACAATAACGATGAAGGCGTGTTGGATGTGATTGATAAGGTGCTGGATGGGGAGGCGCCGTTTAATTAACACCGAGCGGTCTGGTGCCCTCACCCTACCCCTCTCCCACAGGGAGAGGGAATAAACAGTTAAGGTTGCAGGGCGTTTCCGACGCGCTTGTCTTTCAGGAACACCACCATCAGGGCAACCCACAGCACGCCGTTGGCGAGGTTAAACAGGCTGAACAGCCCGTTGCCGCCCATCGCGTAGGCATGCTTGCTCACCTCGATACCTACGGTAAAAATCAGCATCTGGAGCATCCCCATCGCCGCGGAGACCGTGCCTTTACTCATCTCGCTGGCGAACAGCGTCAGGCGCACCAGACCGGCGTTGGCCACGCCAATCCCGAAGGCGTAGATGCTCAGTCCCGCCGTCATCCACAGATAAGCGTGTGATGACGCGACGGTCGCCACCGCCGCCAGAATCAACCCTGCAGCAATCGGCCAGCCGCCCATGATAATAAGCGAACGCACGGTGCGGCGTGACGTCAAACGTGCCAGCACCAGGTTCCCGATAATCAGCGCGCCAAAGATCGGCACCTGCAGCAGACCATACTCATAGCTGCTGAGCTTTTCGCCGCTGATGATAATAACCGGAGACTGGGCGATCCACGCCAGCAGCGGCAGGCTAACGAACCCGGTCGCCAGCGCGCCCGCCACAAAGCGGCCATTCTTCAGCACTTCTTTATAATCCCGACCCAGCTCTTTCAGCGAGAGTTTCTCGCCGATGCGGGTGGCCGTTTCCGGCATCGCCCGGTGCAGACCAAAGAACGCGATGGCGGCGAGAACGGCAAACAGCACAAACATCCCTTCCCATGGCGCCATATGCACCCACGCGGCACCCACCAGCGGCCCGAGTAATGGGGCAATCAGCGCCACGTTCGCCATCAGCGCGGTAATTTTGATACACACCGCCTCTTCAAACGATTCCTGAATGGCGGCATACCCCACGGCGCCGATAAAGCACAGGCTCACCCCCTGCAGGAAGCGCAGCAGGGTAAATTGTTCAATGTTTTGCGCCAGCAGCGTGGCAAGACAGGTGACGATAAACCACACCACGCCCGTCAGCATCACCGGACGGCGGCCAATGCGATCCGACAGCGGACCTAACAGCCACTGCAAAAACATGCCGCCGGCCAGATAGGCGGTCATGGAGGTCGGTACCCACTCGATTCCGGCGTTGTACTGCGCCACCACGGCTAGCATACCGGGCTGGATCATATCGTTGCCGATATAGGTAGAAAATTCGTAGAGCACCAGACACAGAGGGAAAAGCAACGCCTGACGACCCAGACGTGAACCAGAAGAAGAACGGTTTAACATGCAATCTCTTTATAATGACAAAATCGCGACGAGTGTAATGAAATGCCGCAGCCCGAGATAGTGATTTATCGAGGATAAACAGAAATAAAGCACATATCGTCTTCGTTTAAGGTTTCCTTAAGTTGACACTTTTATGATAGCCCCATTACTCGTCAACGACCCCAAATCATGGCACTTACCTCCAGCCGTTCAGAATTGTCTAAGTTACAGACAAATAAGACAAAACGCCTTTACCGCTTACCGTCCCGCTTTTATGGTTATCAGCTTTTCATACTGATTGCCCTTGCCGTGGTATTTACGTGGCTATCGCGCAATGAAGCGCTCGACAGATGGATAACCGGCTTTTGGTATGACGCGGCGACGCAGAGCTTTCCGCTGCAGAAAGACCACCTGCTGGATCTGCTCAACCACCGACTGGCGAAGTACATTGCCATCGCCTTAGGCGCCGCGGCGCTGTTTTATGGCGCCTACAAGCGTAACGCAAGGCTGGTTACGGCGGCGATGCTGATGGGCGTTGGCGCGCTGGTGGTAGGCCTGCTGAAAAGCATGAGCCATCACAGCTGTCCGTGGGACCTGGTGGAATATGGCGGGAAGGCCGTGTCCTACCCCCTGTTCAGCGCCATTCCTGCTGACAGCGGTCCGGGGCGCTGTTTCCCCGGCGGTCATGCCTCCAGCGGTTTTATGGTGATGGGGCTGTTTTTTGCCTTCTGGCGCGAACGTCCGCGTCTCGCCTGGTTCTTCGTCGCGCTGGGCGTGGTGTTAGGTCTGGCGATGGGCTTCGGTCAGGTCATGCGCGGGGCGCATTTTTTCTCTCACAACCTGTGGGCCGGGTGGTGGGTCTGGTTTTCCCAGGTGGTGGTCTACGGGCTGATTTCCACCCGGTTTGCTAAAGAGTGATAACGCTATGCTAGAGAATCTGAATTATCAGCTGTTTTATCTGATCAACGCCACACCGGCCTCGCCCGAGTGGATGATCGACTTTGCCACCTTTCTGGCAAAAGACCTGATCGGTATCGTGCCCGCGCTGGCAGCCATTCTCTGGCTGTGGGGGCCTCGTAGCCAGGTAAAAGCACAGCGCAAGCTGGTAATCAAAGTGGCGATGGCTCTCGGCGTAAGCGTCCTGGTGAGCTACATTCTGGGCCACGCGTTCCCGCACGATCGTCCGTTTGTCGATCACGTCGGCTATACCTTCCTGCATCATGCGCCGGATGACTCGTTCCCGAGCGATCACGGTACGGTGATCTTCACCTTTGCGCTAGCCTTCCTGTTCTGGCATCGCCTGTGGTCTGGTGCGGTGCTGATGGTGGTCGCCGTGGCCATCGCCTGGTCTCGCGTTTACCTGGGCGTCCACTGGCCGCTGGATATGGTGGGCGGCTTCCTGGTCGGGCTGATTGGCTGCGTGAGCGCGGCTATCCTGTGGAGCCTCTTTGGTGAAGCGCTCTACCGCACGCTGTCATCACTCTATCGCGCCATTTTCGCTATCCCGATCCGCAAAGGCTGGATACGTGACTAACCCCAACCTGACAGGTTACACTTGAACCCCCGCCCTGCGGGGGTTCACTTTTTTATCCCGAGGAACTATGGAAACACGTCGCGATGACCGCATTGCTCAGCTGCTACAGGCGCTGAAGCGCAGCGATAAGCTGCATCTTAAGGAAGCCGCCAACCTCCTCGGCGTCTCAGAGATGACCATTCGTCGGGATCTTAACAGCGAAAGCGCGCCCGTCGTGCTGCTGGGCGGGTATATTGTGCTTGAGCCGCGTAGCGCCAGCCATTATCTGATCAGCGACCAGAAGACGCGCCTGGTGGAAGAGAAACGCAAAGCCGCCCGGCTTGCAGCCTCGCTGGTACAGCCGCACCAGACGCTATTTTTTGATTGCGGCACCACCACGCCGTGGATTATCGAGGCCATCGACAGCAGCATTCCTTTTACTGCCGTGTGCTACTCCCTGAACACCTTTCTGGCGCTTCAGGAGAAACCCGAGTGCCGGGTGATCCTGTGCGGCGGCGAGTTTCACGCCAGCAACGCCATCTTTAAGCCGCTCAACCTGCAGGACACGCTCAGCAATCTCTGCCCGGATATCGCGTTTTATTCCGCGGCGGGCGTCAACGTGCGCCAGGGCGCGACCTGCTTTAACCTGGAAGAGCTACCGGTGAAGCACTGGGCATTAAGCGCCGCGCAGTACCATGTGCTGGTGGTCGATCACAGCAAATTTGGTAAGGTCCGTTCGGCAAGAATGGGCGAGCTGGCGCAGTTCGACGCCATCGTTAGCGACTGCCGCCCGGACGACGAGATTGTGGCCCACGCGAAGGCGCAGCAGGTGAAGTTGATGTATTAAGAGGGTGCGGTCTGATGCCCTCACCCCAGCCCTCTCCCACAGGGAGAGGGAGAAAACCCATCAGGTTTAGCTGAACCAGCTGCCGAACCAACCGTGGAATTTCATCATCACGAAATCCCACATCCGGCTGAAGAAGCCGCCCTCTTCGACCGCTTCCATTACAATTAACGGACGCTGTTCAATTGATTTACCGTTTAGCTGGAAATCAATCGTCCCGACTACCTGGCCTTTTTTCAGTGGCGCGGTGAGCTGCGGGTCGGTCAGGGTGTAGCTGGCCTTCAGGTTTTTCAGCTGACCACGCGGAATGGTCACCGAGCCCGCCTCACCCGCGCCCAGGTTCACTTCGCTCTTGTCACCAAACCAGACGCGCTGGCTGACGAACGTGGCATCCGGTTTAATCGGCGTCACGGTTTCATAGAAGCGGAAGCCCCACGTCAGCAGTTTTTCTGACTCATTAAAGCGAATACGGTCGGTTTTGGTGCCCAGCACTACCGAAATCAGGCGCATGTCGCCCTGGGTCGCGGAGGCCACCAGGTTATAGCCCGCGCCCGCCGTGGTGCCGGTTTTCATTCCGTCCACGTTAACGTTGCTGCTCCACAACAGTCGGTTGCGGTTCGGCTGACGGATTTTATTGAAGGTAAACTCTTTCTCTTTATGGATGGCGTATTCATCCGGCACGTCGTGGATCAGCGCTTTCCCCAGCAGCGCCATGTCGCGCGCGGTACTGAACTGTCCCGGCGAATCCAGACCGTGAACCGTTTTGAACGTGGTGTTGGTTAAGCCCAGTTTCTGCGCATAGCCATTCATCAAGCCAATGAAAGAATCCTGGCTGCCGGCAACATAATCGGCCAGCGCGATGCATGCATCATTTCCCGACTGAATAATTACCCCTTTGTTCAGATCGGAAACGGAGACCTGATCCCCAGGCTTCAGGAACATCACCGAAGAGCCCCGCAGCGCCGGGTTGCCGGTCGCCCAGGCATCCTTCCCGATGGTGACCATATCGTCCAGCTTGATCTTGCCCGCTTTCAGCGCCTGACCGACCACATAGCTGGTCATGATTTTGGTCAGGCTTGCCGGATCGAGTTTCTCATCTGCATTACCTTCCGCCAGCACTTTACCGCTGGAATAATCCATCAGGATCCATGCGCGCGCGTCCACAGGCGGCGCTTCGGGCGCAGCCTGCTCAGCTGCGTAGAGAGTTGGTGCAAACATGAAAAGGAGCGCAGAGCCTGTCGCAAGGCTGCGCAGAGAAGTCATTTTACGCGTCATAAATGCCACCCGAGTGTCCATTCAAAAATTACGTCACATCACCGTGTCGCAAGAAGCGATGAGTAATAGCGCACTAAAACGGTTAAAGAAACCCAACGAGGGTAAAGTTATTAAAGTTTATGCAATAACATTCAGATACGCTTTGATTCTGACGATTTTTTTGTCTTCTGTTGCGTAATTGTTAGGTTTATCTCACCATGGCAAAAGCTGACCCGGATTCACATCTCATCAGGAGTAAACATGATTACGCTTTGGGGCAGGAACAACTCGACCAACGTTAAGAAAGTGCTCTGGACGCTCGAGGAGCTGGATTTACCGTTCAACCAAATTATGGCCGGTATGTCGTTCGGCGTGAACAAAGAGGCCGACTATCTGGCCATGAACCCGAACGGCCTGGTGCCGCTGCTGCGCGATGATGAAACAGACGCGACGCTTTGGGAGTCCAACACCATTGTCCGTTACCTTGCCGCGCAGTACGGTCAGGGCCGCCTGTGGGTTGAAAACCCCGCCCGGCGTGCCCAGGGTGAAAAGTGGATGGACTGGGCGAACCAGACGCTGTCTCCAACCCACCGCGTGATCCTGATGGGGCTTATCCGCACGCCGGAAGCCGAACGCGATTATCCCGCGATTCACGCCGCGCAGGATGCCTGCGAAAATCTGTTTGCGATGATGGATGAGGAGCTGGCGAAGCACGCCTGGTTCTCCGGCGAGGCGTTCGGCGTGGGCGATATTGCCGTGGCACCCTTCGTCTGGAACCTGACCAATATGGGCCTGAAGTGGACGCCGCGCCCTCACCTTGAGCGCTGGCTAAAACAGCTGAGCGATCGCCCGGCGTACCGCAACGTGGTAATGATCCCGGTCACCTGATTACGCGCCGGACGGGCTGACTTTCAACAGTTGCCCGTCCGTCTCGTCGGTCAGGACATACAGATATCCATCCGGCCCGACCCGCACATCGCGAATACGCTGATCCCGGTCGCCCAGAATACGCCCGTCCTCCGTCACCTTATTGCCGTCCACGCTCAGCACGATCACGTCCTTCTCCTTCAGCGCGCCGATAAACAGCTTGTTTTTCCACTGCGGGAAGACGTCGCTGTTGTAAAACGCCATGCCGCTCACCGCAGGTGACACTTTCCAGACGAACAGCGGTTTTTCGGTTCCCTCAACGTGCTCGCCTTTAGCTTCCGGGATTTTCAGGCCGCTGTAGTTAATGCCGTGCGTCGCCAGCGGCCAGCCGTAGTTTTTTCCTTTCTCCGGAATGTTGATCTCATCCCCGCCTCGCGGGCCGTGCTCGTTCAGCCAGAGCGTGTCGCTCCAGGGGTTCATCGCCATCCCCTGCGGGTTGCGAATGCCGTAAGACCAGATTTCGGGTCGCGCACCGGGGGTATTCACAAAGGGGTTATCCGGCGGGACTTTTCCGTCTTCGGTAAGGCGCACCACTTTACCCTGCAATTTATCCAGATCCTGCGCCGTCGGACGCTGATTGTTCTCGCCGAGTCCGATAAAGAGAGAGCCTTTGCCGTCGAACACCAGTCGCCCGCCAAAATGGTTACCGGTTGAGAGTTTCGGCATCTGGCGAAACGCCACCTGGAATCCCTCGATGCGGGAATAGTCGTCGCTCAGGCGGCCATAGCCTACCGCCGTGCCGGCTTTGCCGTCATGCCCGGCCTCGGCGTAGCTCAGCCAGACGCGGCGCGACTTCTCAAAATCCGGGGCAAGCACCACGTCCAGCAACCCTCCCTGACCGTTTGCCCAGACCTTCGGCACTCCTACAATCGGATCGGAGAGCCCTTTTCCGGCCTGCCAGCGTTTGAGCTGACCACTCTTCAGGGTCACCAGCAGCCCGTCATTATCCGGCAGGAACGCCAGGGACCAGGGGTGATCGAGTCTGTTTTGCAGCACCTCGACCTTTACCGCCTCTGGCGCAGCAAGAAGTGCAAACGGAATGAATAATACAGGCAGGGAAATCAGCGAGGATCGAGGCATAACGCACTCCTTTATCGGCATATGGCATAAAGATTAGCCACTGCGTCCGGGCGCGTTAGCACTTTTACAAAAGCTTAAGCAGAAGGGGGAGTTGCCTCCCCCTGGATCAGTGCTGTTCAAGCTTCTCGTGCTCGTTCAGGCACATGATGCAAAGAGAGAGCGTTGTCAGGCAGTTTTCAAGCTTCTCCGCGTTTACGGCGATAAAGTTCGGGCAGTCGTGGCGTCCGTTCATCAGACATACCCCAGCGATGGAGAGCACCTCAGCGGCGCGGCGCAGCGCGATCAGCTCACTTTCGCCGTAATTCGCCTTCAGGGTCGGTGCTTTTTCACGCATGAAATTACACAGTTCAAACAGGTTATCACGCAGATGTTCGCTTTCGCTGACTGACATATACCCTTTTGCCTTCCTCAACTGCAGGTACGCGGCCAGGTCGATTCGGGCGTTGATCAGCTTGTTCAGCAGATCGCGTTTTAGTCTGTCAACGGTCATGCTCTTTCCTCCTCTGTCAGCCATGGTGCATAGTCAGGGTAAGTACATTTTTTGTACAGTTTAATGCCTGGGATCAATTTTTATTAACTGATTAACATTATTTACAATGTTACAACGTCAGCCCGACGCATCCACCTTGCAAAGAGTGTATAAATCCCCCGCGATACGCTGTAAAATCCCGCCCTGATAACTCCATAATTGATGAATTTTTAACCTATGAGCAATGTTACGCACCAGCCGAAAATCGGCTTCGTCTCCCTGGGCTGCCCGAAAAACCTGGTGGATTCAGAACGCATCCTGACCGAACTGCGCACCGAGGGCTATGACGTGGTGCCAAGCTACGACAACGCCGATATGGTGATCGTTAACACCTGCGGGTTTATCGACAGCGCGGTCCAGGAATCACTGGAAGCCATCGGTGAAGCCCTGACGGAAAACGGTAAAGTGATCGTGACCGGCTGTCTGGGCGCGAAAGAAGACCAGATCCGCGAAGTGCACCCGAAGGTGCTGGAGATCACCGGCCCGCACAGCTACGAACAGGTGCTGCAACATGTTCATCACTACGTGCCAAAACCAAAGCATAACCCGTTCCTGAGCCTGGTGCCGGAACAGGGCGTGAAGCTGACGCCGCGCCACTACGCGTACCTGAAAATTTCCGAAGGCTGCAACCATCGCTGCACCTTCTGCATCATCCCATCCATGCGTGGCGATCTGGTGAGCCGTCCGATTGGCGAAGTGCTGGCTGAAGCCAAACGTCTGGCCGACGCGGGCGTGAAGGAGCTGCTGGTCATCTCCCAGGACACCTCTGCCTACGGCGTGGACGTGAAGCACCGCTCCGGTTTCCATAACGGCGAGCCGGTGAAAACCAGCATGGTTGGCCTGTGCGAACAGCTGTCCAAACTCGGTATCTGGACGCGCCTGCACTACGTCTACCCGTACCCGCACGTTGACGATGTCATCCCACTGATGGCGGAAGGCAAAATTCTGCCGTACCTGGACATCCCGCTGCAGCACGCGAGCCCGCGTATCCTGAAGCTGATGAAACGTCCTGGCTCCGTTGACCGCCAGCTGGCCCGCATCAAGCAGTGGCGTGAGATCTGCCCGGAACTGACGCTGCGCTCCACCTTTATCGTCGGCTTCCCGGGTGAAACCGAAGAAGACTTCCAGATGCTGCTCGACTTCCTGAAAGAAGCGCGTCTGGACCGCGTCGGCTGCTTCAAGTACAGCCCGGTAGAAGGCGCAACCGCCAACGAGCTGGCGGACCAGGTGCCGGAAGAGGTGAAAGAAGAACGCTGGAACCGCTTCATGCAGCTGCAGCAGCAGATTTCTGCCGAGCGTCTGCAGGAAAAAGTGGGCCGCGAGATAATGGTTATCATCGACGAAGTTGACGAAGAAGGCGCGATTGGCCGCAGCATGGCGGACGCCCCTGAAATCGACGGCGCGGTGTACCTGAATGGCGAAACCAACGTTAAGCCAGGTGATATTATTCGCGTGAAGGTTGAAAACGCCGACGAGTATGACCTGTGGGGTAGCCGGGTTTAATCTTCCTGCTCCTCTTTTGTAGGCCGGGTAAGGCGTAGCCGCCACCCGGCACATTTCACTGCGCTATCCCTTAATCCTCGGATCCAGCGCGTCGCGCAGACCGTCACCCAGCAGGTTAAACGCCAGCACGGTCAGAAAAATTGCCAGGCTCGGGAAGATCGCCACGTGCGGTGCAATCACCATATCCGCCCTCGCCTCGTTCAGCATCGCGCCCCACTCCGGCGTTGGAGGCTGAGCCCCCAACCCTAAAAACGACAGGCTGGCCGCCGAGATAATCGACACGCCGATACGCATGGTGAAATAGACCACGATGGACGACACCGTACCCGGCAGAATATGGCTGAACAGGATGGTGGCGTCGCTGGCCCCCATGCTGCGGGCAGATTCTATAAAGGTCTGCTGTTTCAGCACCAGCGTGTTGCCGCGCACCAGGCGCGCAAACGCCGGAATCGAAAACACCGCGACCGCAATGATGACGTTGGCCATGCCGCTGCCCATGATCGCCACCACGGCAATCGCCAGCAGAATGCCGGGAAAAGCAAACAGCACGTCGCAGATGCGCATGATGATGCGGTCCCACCAGCCTTCGTAATATCCGGCAACGAGCCCCAGCACGGTACCGATGGCCGCGCCGATCAGCACCGCGAACACCCCGGCGGCAAGCGAGATTTGCGCCCCGACCAGCACGCGGCTAAAGATATCGCGCCCGAGGGAGTCCACGCCGAACCAGTGCAGCATCGACGGTCCGTCGTTCAGACGGTCGTAGTCAAAATAGTTTTCCGCATCAAATGGCGCCACCCACGGCGCAATCACCGCCACAGCAATAAGCAGCAGCACAAACAGCCCCGCGGTCATCGCGACCGGCTGACGGCGAAAACGCCGCCAGAATTCAGACCACGGGGTGCGGACGTGGTCCGGTTTGAGCCCCGGCATCGCGTTTAAAACGGCCTGACGTCGCCAGTTCAATAATCGCATCTTACTTATACCTGATGGCCGGGTTAATGGCGGCGTAGAGCACGTCCACCACTAAGTTGATAAGAATAAACTCCAGCGAGAAAAGCAGGACTTCCGCCTGAATTACCGGGTAGTCGCGCATCTCGACGGAGTCGACCAGCAGGCGTCCCAGCCCCGGCCAGTTGAAGACCTTTTCCACCACGATAGAGCCGCCCAGCAGGAAGCCAAACTGCAGCCCCATCATCGTCACCACCGGGATCATCGCGTTGCGGAACCCGTGCTTGAGAATGACCCACTTCTCGCTGACCCCTTTCGCCCGCGCGGTGCGAATATAATCTTCGCTCAGCACGTCAACGAACGAGGCGCGGGTAAAGCGGGCCATCACGGCCGACACGGCAGCCCCAAGCGTCATGGAAGGCAGGATGTAATGCTTCCAGGTATCGGCCCCGACGGTGGGCAGCCAGCCCAGCTCAACGGAGAAGATCTGCATCAGCAGCATCCCCAGCGCGAACGCCGGGAAAGAGATACCGGTGACCGCCAGCGCCATGCCGAGCTTGTCCGGCCAGCGGTTGCGCCAGACGGCAGCGACAATACCGGCGCCAAGCCCAAACACGACTGCCCAGCTCATGCTGGCAATCGTCAACCAGAACGTCGGCATAAAGCGGGTGGCGATCTCCTCCGACACCGGACGACGCGACACCATCGAAATACCAAAGTCACCCTGAAGAACGTTGCCAATATAGTGCAGAAACTGCATATACAGAGGCTGGTCAAGACCCAGCTGTTTACGCACCAGATCAATGACCGTGGCATCCGCTTCGGGCCCGGCAACCAAACGCGCCGGATCGCCCGGCAGCATATGGACAAACAAAAACACCAGCACCGCCACAATCAGCAGCGTCGGAATAAGCCCCAGCAGGCGTTTACAAACATAATTCAGCATGGGCGTTATTTTAAATCCGCATCGTCAAAGCTAAAGCCCGTATCAGGCATGATGTAGAACCCGGTCAACGCTTTGTTATGGGCTGACACCAGCTTCTCCACCACCAGCGGCACCCACGGCGACTCTTTCCAGATGATGTCCTGTGCGTCCTTATAGAGACGAGCTTTCTCGTCCGGTTTAGTGGTTTTCAGGGCATCGGCAAGGTCTTTGTCCACCTGCGGGTTGCTGTAGAACGCGGTGTTGAACAGGGTTGGCGGCCAGTTCTGCGAGGCAAACAGCGGCGACAGCGCCCAGTCGGCTTCACCAGTCGATGCCGACCAGCCGGTGTAGAACATCCGCACGCCGCTCTCTTTCTGCCCTTTCCCCTCCACTTCTGCCGCACGCTGTCCGGCATCCATTGCCGTGACCTGTACCTTGATACCCACCTGCGCCAGCTGCTGCTGGGTAAACTGCAGCACCTTCTGGGCGGTGCTGTGATTATGCGACGACCACAGCGTGGTGCTAAAACCGTTCGGGAAGCCCGCCTCTTTCAGCAGCTCGCGCGCTTTAGCCGGATCGTACGGCCACGGCTGATAGCTTTGCGCATAGGCGATAGCCGGCGGCAGCACGCCGGTGGCCGGGGTGGCATAGCCCGCAAAAGCGACCTTCACCAGCGCCTGACGGTTAATGGCATAGTTAATAGCTTCGCGCACCTTCGGGTTATCGAACGGCTTTTGCGTGACGTTCATGCTGATGTAGCGCTGCATGATCGACGGGCTGGCGACCAGCTCCAGCTTGCTGTTTTTCTGCAAAATGGCGGCCTGCTCATACGGGATCGGGAAGGCAAACTGCGCCTCGCCGGTTTGCAGCATCGCCGCGCGGGTGTTGTTGTCCACCACCGGGCGCCAGGTGATGGTATCCAGCTTCGGCAGCCCCTGCTGCCAGTATCCCGCGAACTTCTTCACCTTCACAAAATCGGTCTGGTTCCAGGTGAGCAGTTCGTAAGGGCCGGTGCCAACAGGGTGGAAACCGATCTCTTTGCCGTATTTCTGCAGCGCGGCAGGGGAAATCATCGCCGTTGCCGGATGCGCCAGAATATTGATAAACGCGGAGAACGGCTCTTTCAGGGTGATTTTTACCGTCGCCGGGTCGACCACCTCGGTTTTGGCGATGTTTTTATAAAGGTTATAGCGCTTGAGGCTGTTTTCAGGATTGCTGGCGCGATCGAGGTTAATCTTCACCGCCTCCGCATTGAAGTCTGTCCCGTCCTGGAACTTCACGCCGGTTCTGAGCTTGATGGTGTAGACCAGCCCGTCGTCGGACACGGTGTACCCCTCCGCCAGCACGTTTTTGAGCTTCATCTCTTTATCCAGGCCGAACAGGCCCTGGTAGAACGATTTCGCCACCGCCTGAGAGAGCGTGTCGTTGGCGTCATACGGATCGAGCGTGGTGAAATTGGAGCCGACGGCAACCACCACATCTTTGGCAGCGAACGCGGGGGCAGCGGCCAGGGCTGCCGTCACGCTCGCGGCTAACAACCATCTACGCGCTACAAATGTAACCATTGTGTTCTCCTGCCTGTTGTAAGTTATAACCGCGAAAAAGCATTGTCCTGACGCGGGGGAGCGACGAAATGACCCGGCTCGACCTCGCGAAGCGTCACGCGCTCCACGGCCTCGCCGAGTTTATGAATATTACCCGGCATATCATCCTGCAGCAGCACGCGCTGGCCGTGACGATGCGCGGGATCGGCAACCGGAACCGCCGCAATAAGCTTGCGGGTGTACGGGTGCTGCGGGTTCTCGAACACTGTCCTTCGCGGCCCAATCTCCACGATCTGCCCCATAAACATTACCGCCACGCGATGGCTGATGCGCTCGACCACCGCCATGTCGTGCGAGATAAACAGGAAGGCGATACCCATATCCCGCTGTAAATCCAGCAACAGATTGATGATTTGCGCCCGAATAGAGACATCCAGCGCAGAGACGGATTCATCCGCAATCACCACTTTCGGGTTCAGCGCCAGCGCGCGGGCGATGCAGATACGCTGCCGCTGCCCGCCGGAAAACTCATGCGGATAACGCCAGGCGTGTTCCGGCTTCAGGCCAACGCGCTCCAGCAGCCATGCCACGCGACGCTGCGCCGCCTCGCCGTCGAGCAGGTTATGCACCCGCAGCGGCTCCATGATCGAATATCCCACCGTATGGCGCGGATCGAGGGAGGCATACGGATCCTGAAAAATAAACTGAATATCCCGCCGCACCGCCTGCAGCCTGCTGTCCGGAAGGGTATCAATGCGCTCGCCGTTAAAGGTGATGCTGCCCTCCTGAGATTCCACCAGACGGAGCAACGCGCGCCCGGTCGTGGATTTACCGCAGCCGGACTCCCCCACCAGCGCCAGCGTTTCGCCCGGCCAGAGGTCGAAGCTGACGTTTTCCACCGCGTGCACTTCGCGCTTCACCCGGTTCAACACGCCGCTGCGCAGCGGAAACCGAGTGACCAGATTTCGTACTTCCAGAATGGGCTTGCCCGGCACCACGGTGTCCTGCTCGCGCTCATCCTCCTGCAGCTCAGACGCCTCGAGGGAAATCAGCGGAAAACGGCGCGGCAGATCGCTGCCGTTCATCGCCCCCAGGCGCGGGACCGCCGCCAGCAGCGCTTTGGTGTAAGGATGCGCGGGCGCGTGAAAAATCTGCTCGACCGGGCCGGTTTCTACCGCGCAGCCCTTATGCATCACCAGTACGCGATCGGCGATATCGGCAACCACACCCATATCGTGGGTGATAAAGATCACCCCCATCTCCATCTCCTGCTGCAGCACGTTGATGAGCTGCAGGATCTGCGCCTGAATGGTCACGTCCAGCGCCGTTGTCGGCTCGTCGGCAATGAGCACCGCCGGACGGCAGGAAAGCGCCATGGCAATCATTACCCGCTGGCGCATGCCGCCGGAAAGCTGATGCGGATAGCGGCCCAGAATAGCCTGTGCCTCCGGAATGCGCACCAGCTCCAGCATCCGTCGGGCCTCTTTGAGCGCTTCATCGCCGCTCAGCCCCTGATGCAGGCGGATGGACTCGGCGATTTGTTCCCCGACCGGGAAAACCGGGTTCAGGGAGGTCATCGGCTCCTGAAAGATCATCGCAATGTCCGCCCCGCGTACGCCCTGCATCTGCGAACCGCTTAGCTCATTTAAATCAATGACCTGACGGTTACGGCGGCGCAGGAGCATTTTCTCGCTGCTGATTTGCCCGCCCGTCTGTTCCAGCAGGCGCATCAGCGCCAGCGCGGTGACCGATTTCCCGGAACCGGATTCGCCAACAATCGCCAGCGTCTCGCCGCGCCTGAGCGTGAACGATAAATTCTGCACTGCGGGGAAGAACTGCCGCTCTTCCTGAAACGCAATATTCAGCTGATGGACAGCCAATACTTCGCGGTTGTCCAGCTCTTCACTGTGCGGCACGCGCTGCCCCCTTATTCACGATAGATCCCCGTGCTCGGCTCATCACCGGCATAGCCCCAGGCGCGATACATGCCTTCGCTGTTGAACGGCAGGGCCACGTTGCCCTCACGATCCACCGCAATGAGTCCGCCGACGCCGCCCAGGGCAGGCAGTTTTTCCATCACCACGCGCTCGCAGGCCTCGCTCAGGCTTAAGCCGCCGTAATCCATCAGCGCGGTAATGTCGTAGGCCGCGAGGGCGCGAATAAACACTTCCCCGGTGCCGGTACACGACACCGCCGCCGTCGCGTTATTGGCATAGCAGCCGGCGCCCGGCAGCGGGCTGTCGCCGACGCGTCCAGGCAGCTTGTTGGTCATCCCGCCCGTTGACGTCGCCGCCGCGAGGTTTCCGGCTTTATCAAGTGCCACCGCGCCGACCGTGCCCATTTTGCTGCGCTCATCCAGCGGCGCAGTATGGTCAAGCTGCGTCATGCCCGCCGAACGAGCTTCCAGTAACTGCTGATAGCGCGCTTCCGTGGAAAACAGATCGGGCGATACCGGCTCCATCCCGTGCTCAAAGGCAAAGGTCTCCGCCCCGGCCCCCGTCAGCAGCACGTGCGGACTCTCTTCCATCACCAGACGCGCGGCCAGCACCGGGTTACGCAGGTGACTGACGCCCGCCACGGCGCCCGCTTTCAGGGTAATACCGTCCATCACGCAGGCATCCAGCTCGTGCGTTTCATTCCGGGTAAAGACCGAACCGATCCCCGCATTAAATAACGGGCACTCTTCCAGAAGGCGCACCGCCTCGGTGACCACGTCCAGCGCGCTTTCGCCCGCTTCCAGCATTCTCTGGCCCGTTTCCACAATGGCGTACAGCGCGTCGATGTAACGCTTTTCCTGCTCGGGACTGAGCTGTGCTCGGGTGATTGCCCCGGCGCCACCATGAATTGCGATTACCGCATTAACCATTCGCATCACCCGTTAGCCTGTTTTGCGGCTTTTTCTATAAATATCATTATCGTCGACGAAACTTCAGATGATTTTTGAATATAGAAAGACGTAACAGTGATGTAAAGCGTGCACCCTTCGGTCATACAGTTAGCCGCACTTTTCTGCCATAATGGACGCTTTCGTTGTTACTCCGCAGGAGCCCACCATGGATTTTACCGCCGGACTGATGCCGCTTGAGACGGCACTCACGCAGATGCTTGACCGAGTTTCCCCGCTGCATGACGTAGAGACGCTGCCCCTCGTGCGCTGTTTTGGCCGTATTGCCGCGCGCGATATCGTCTCTCCGCTTAACGTGCCGGGGTTTGATAACTCAGCGATGGACGGTTACGCGGTACGCCTGGCGGATCTCGAGACGGGTAACGCCCTGCCGGTGGCGGGTAAAGCCTTTGCGGGTCAGCCGTTTAGCGGTGAATGGCCTGCGGGCACCTGCGTGCGCATCATGACCGGCGCGCCGGTTCCGGCCGGTTGCGACGCCGTGGTGATGCAGGAAGAGACCGAACAGACCGACGACGGCGTGCGTTTTACCGCCAGCGTCAAAGCAGGCCAGAACATCCGCCGTACCGGCGAGGACATTACCCTCGGCGCGACCGTTTTTACCGCCGGGCAAAGGCTGACGGTGGCGGAGCTGCCGGTGCTGGCCTCGCTCGGCATCGCGGAAGTCGACGTTATTCGCAAAGTGCGCGTCGCCGTCTTCTCCACCGGCGACGAGCTGCAGCTTCCGGGCCAGCCGCTGCAGGACGGCCAGATTTACGATACCAACCGCCTGGCGGTACACCTGATGCTGGAGCAGCTGGGCTGCGAGGTCATTAACCTCGGCATTATTCCAGACGATCCGGAAAAACTGCGCGCGGCGTTTATCGAGGCGGATAAATCCGCCGACGTGGTCATCAGCTCCGGCGGCGTTTCCGTGGGCGAAGCGGATTACACCAAAACCCTTCTTGAAGAGCTGGGTGAAATCGCCTTCTGGAAGCTTGCAATCAAGCCGGGCAAGCCGTTTGCGTTTGGCAAGCTTTCACACAGCTGGTTCTGCGGCCTGCCGGGTAACCCGGTCTCGGCGGCACTCACCTTTTACCAGTTGGCGATCCCGCTGCTGGCGAAGCTTTCCGGCAACAAGGCCAGCCCGCTGCCGGAACGCGTGCGCGTGCGTGCTGCCACGCGGATGAAAAAATCACCGGGTCGTCTCGATTTTCAGCGCGGCATTCTGTCGCGCAACGCGGACGGTGAGCTCGAAGTGAGTACCACCGGGCACCAGGGCTCACACATTTTCAGTTCCTTCAGCCAGGGCAACTGCTTTATCGTGCTGGAGCGCGAGCGCGGCAACGTGGAAGCCGGCGAATGGGTTGAGATAGAGCGCTTTAACCACCTGTTCGGAGGCTGATATGACGGTGGAGCTGAGCGACCCGGAGATGATGCGCTACAACCGCCAGATTGTGCTGCGCGGGTTTGATTTCGAAGGTCAGGAAGCGCTCAAGGCGGCCAGCGTGCTGGTCGTCGGGCTGGGCGGGCTGGGCTGCGCCGCCGCGCAGTACCTTGCCGCGGCGGGCGTGGGCAGGATGACGCTGCTGGATTTCGATACCGTGTCGGTGTCCAACCTGCAGCGCCAGACGCTGCACAGTGACGCGACGGTGGGCCAGCCGAAAGTGGACTCTGCCCGCACGGCGCTGGCGCGCATCAACCCCAACGTACAGTTCACCCTGATTGACGCGATGCTGGATGACGACGCGCTCTCCGCGCAGATTGCCCGGCACGATCTGGTGCTGGACTGCACCGATAACGTCACCGTCCGTAACCAGCTCAACGCGGGCTGTTTTGCCCATAAAACGCCGCTGGTTTCCGGCGCGGCTATCCGCATGGAGGGGCAAATCAGCGTCTTCACATACGCCGAGGGGGAACCCTGCTACCGCTGCCTGAGCCGCCTGTTTGGCGAGAATGCGCTGACCTGCGTTGAGGCGGGCGTGATGGCGCCGCTCGTCGGCGTGATTGGCTCATTGCAGGCGATGGAAGCGATCAAGGTGCTGGCACACTACGGCACGCCTGCCGCGGGGAAAATCGTGATGTACGACGCGATGACCTGCCAGTTCCGCGAGATGAAGCTGATGCGTAACCCGGTGTGTGAGGTGTGCGGAGGTTAAAGCAAACGGCAACCTTCAGGTTGCCGTTTTAGTGTTTGCTCCCTCTCCCTGTGGGAGAGGGTTGGGGTGAGGGCATCAGGCCGCACCCGTCAGATCGACGTCCGTCCAAACGCCCCCTGCCAGTCCTGCTCGAACTTCACAATTGCCGCATCTACCGCAGGAGAGGTAATAAACTGCTGCGCCACGTCCAGCGGCAGCGTGATGGACTCGCACCCTGCCAGCAGGCAGTCCAGCGCCTGACGCGGGGTTTTAAAGCTCGCGGCCAGCACCTTTGACTGCGGCGCGTGCAGCGTCAGCAGCTGTTGCAGCTCAATTACGGTCTGGATCCCGTTCCCGCCCTGCGCGTCCACGCGGTTAACGTAAGGGGCCACATACTCCGCCCCCGCCAGTGCGGACAGCATCCCCTGCGCCGCACCGTAGACTGCCGTACCCAGCGTCGGGATCCCTTCCGCTTTCAGCATCTTGATCGCCGCCAGCCCTTCTGCGGTTACCGGCACTTTCACCACCAGATCGTTAATGATGGCGCGAAGCTTACGCGCTTCTTCCACCATCCCTTCGGCGGTGGTCGCCATCACCTGTGCGAACAGACGACCTTTGCCGCCCAGCGCGTCGTGCAGCGCGGGCAGCAGTTCATCGAGCGGCGTTTTACCGGCAGCTACGATGCTTGGATTGGTGGTCACGCCCGCCAGCGGGAAGATACGCGCCAGCTTTTTGACTGCCGCAACGTCAGATGTGTCGAGATAAAGTTCCATGATGTCACCCTCAAAATTAGCCTGCACTTACCCTATCACGACAAAACCTGCTGAAGAGTTGACCTGCATCAAGATAACTTTCATTCGAAAGTAATTTAATCTTCATATGCAATATGAGAGGCAAAAACATGATCTTCAATATTCAGCGTTACTCTACCCACGACGGCCCCGGTATTCGTACCGTGGTGTTCCTGAAAGGCTGCTCGCTGGGCTGTCGCTGGTGCCAGAACCCGGAAAGCCGCTCCCGCAGCCGGGACGTGCTGTTTGATGCACGTCAGTGCCTGGACGGCTGCGATCTGTGCCAGCAGGCCGCGCCGGGCTGCATCGAACGCGCGCTGAATGGCCCGATCATCCACCGCGAAAAGCTGAGTGAAGAGACGCTTAACGCCCTCACCGACTGCTGCCCGACGCAGGCGCTGACCGTCTGTGGCGAAGAACAGCAGGTCGAGGAGATCATGGCGACCGTACTGCGCGACAAGCCCTTCTACGACCGCAGCGGTGGCGGGATCACCCTCTCCGGTGGCGAGCCGTTTATGAACCCGGATCTGGCGCAGGCCCTGTTTAAAGCCAGCCATGACCAAGGGATCCACACCGCCGTCGAAACCTGCCTTCACGTGCCGTGGCACTATATCGAGCCGTCATTACCGTACGTCGATCTGTTCCTCGCCGACCTGAAGCATGTCGACGGTGACGTTTTCAAGCAGTGGACGGACGGTTCGGCTAAGCGCATCCTGGATAACCTGAAACGCCTGGCAGCCGCAGGGAAGAACATCACCATCCGCGTACCGCTCATCCAGGGCTTCAACGCAGATGAAGCCTCCATAACCGCCATTACCAACTTCGCTGCCGATGAACTCGGCGTCGACGATATTCATTTTCTGCCGTATCACACGCTGGGCATGAACAAATACACCCTGCTCGGCCAACCCTACTCTGCCCCTGACAAACCGCTGGATAACCCTGCTCTACTGGACTTTGCGCAGCAGTACGCCCGCCAGAAAGGGTTAACCGCGACCTTACGAGGATAAACTTATGACCACCCTGAATCTCAATACCCTCAGCGAACGCATTAAGGCGCACAAAACGGCCCTGGTGCATATCGTCAAGCCGCCGGTATGTACCGAGCGCGCGCAGCATTACACCGAAATGTACCAGCAGCACATTGACAAGCCGATCCCGGTGCGTCGCGCTCTGGCGCTGGCGCATCACCTGGCCGAACGTACCATCTGGATCAAACACGACGAGCTGATTATCGGTAACCAGGCAAGCGAGGTGCGCGCCGCGCCGATCTTCCCGGAATACACCGTCTCCTGGATTGAGAAAGAGATCGACGACCTGGCAGACCGCCCGGGCGCGGGCTTTGCGGTGAGCGAACAGAACAAGCGTGTGCTGCACGAGATCTGCCCTTGGTGGCGCGGCCAGACGGTGCAGGATCGCTGCTACGGCATGTTCACCGACGAGCAGAAAGGCCTGCTGGAAACCGGCATTATCAAAGCCGAAGGCAACATGACCTCAGGCGACGCGCACCTGGCGGTGAACTTCCCGCTGGTGCTGGAGAAAGGTCTCGACGGCCTGCGCGCCAAAGTGGCCGAACGCCGCTCGCGCATCAACCTGACGGTGCTGGAAGACCTGCACGGCGATCAGTTCCTGAAGGCGATCGATATCGTGCTGGAAGCGGTAAGCCTGCACATCAAACGTTTTGCCGACCTGGCGCGTGAAATGGCCGCGACCGAAACCCGCGAAAGCCGCCGCGACGAGCTGCTGGCAATGGCGGAAAACTGCGACGTGATTGCCCACGAGCCGCCAAAAACCTTCTGGCAGGCGCTGCAGCTGTGCTACTTCATTCAGTTGATCCTGCAGATTGAGTCCAACGGCCACTCCGTGTCGTTTGCGCGGATGGACCAGTATCTCTATCCGTACTACCGCCGCGACGTGGAGCTGAACCAGAGCCTCGACCGCGAACACGCCATTGAACTGCTGCACAGCTGCTGGCTGAAATTGCTTGAAGTGAACAAGATCCGCTCCGGCTCGCACTCCAAAGCCTCTGCCGGTAGCCCGCTGTACCAGAACGTCACCATCGGCGGCCAGAAGCTGGTCAACGGTGAGCCGATGGACGCGGTGAACCCGCTCTCCTACGCAATTCTGGAATCCTGCGGTCGCCTGCGCTCCACCCAGCCGAACCTGAGCGTGCGCTATCACGCGGGCATGAGCAACGACTTCCTCGATGCGTGCGTGCAGGTGATCCGCTGCGGCTTCGGGATGCCGGCGTTCAACAACGATGAAATCGTCATTCCGGAATTCATCAAGCTCGGCGTTGAACGCGACGACGCCTACGACTACGCGGCCATTGGCTGTATCGAAACCGCAGTGGGCGGCAAGTGGGGCTATCGCTGCACCGGCATGAGCTTTATCAACTTCGCCCGCGTGATGCTGGCGGCGCTGGAAGGCGGCCGCGATGCCACCAGCGGCAAGGTATTCCTGCCGCAGGAGAAAGCGCTCTCTGCAGGTAACTTCGAAAATTTCGAGGAGGTGATGTCAGCCTGGGATAGCCAGATCCGCTACTACACCCGCAAATCCATTGAGATTGAGTACGTGGTAGACACCATGCTGGAAGAGAACGTCCACGATATTCTCTGCTCGGCGCTGGTGGACGACTGCATCGAGCGCGCGAAAAGCATCAAGCAGGGCGGCGCGAAGTATGACTGGGTCTCCGGCCTGCAGGTGGGTATCGCCAACCTCGGCAACAGCCTGGCGGCGGTGAAAAAGCTAGTGTTCGAACAGGGCACTATCGGCCAACAGCAGCTGGCGGCGGCGCTGGCGGATGACTTCGACGGGCTGACTCACGAGCAGCTGCGTCAGCGTCTGATTAACGGCGCGCCGAAGTACGGTAACGACGATGACAGCGTGGATATGCTGCTGACCCGTGCTTATCAGACCTACATTGAAGAGCTTAAGCAGTATCACAACCCTCGCTACGGCCGCGGCCCGATTGGCGGTAACTACTACGCGGGCACGTCCTCCATCTCCGCAAACGTGCCGTTTGGCGCGGCGACGATGGCAACGCCGGACGGACGTAAGGCACACACGCCGCTGGCGGAAGGGGCAAGCCCGGCTTCTGGTACCGACCACCTTGGCCCGACGGCGGTAATTGGCTCGGTGGGCAAACTGCCGACCGCAGCGATTCTCGGCGGCGTGCTGCTGAACCAGAAGCTGAATCCGTCAACGCTGGAAAACGACAGCGATCGCCAGAAGCTGATGGTGCTGCTGCGCACCTTCTTCGAGGTGCATAAGGGCTGGCATATTCAGTACAACATTGTCTCCCGCGAAACGCTGCTGGAGGCGAAGAAACACCCTGACCAGTATCGTGACCTGGTGGTGCGCGTCGCGGGTTACTCGGCGTTCTTCACCGCCCTGTCGCCGGATGCACAGGACGATATTATTGCCCGTACTGAGCATACGCTGTAACGGGGCATCACCTCAGGGGAAAAGCGCACGCTGATGCCCTCACCCCTCCCCTCTCCCACGGGGAGAGGGAGAAAACACTAAAAACGGCAACCGAGGTTGCCGTTTTGCTTTTACTTTCGAATGAAATTAAATTTGTGCTCCCCGTCACCTTGTTATTAGAATGTTTCAAAACGCAGTGACCCAGGAGCACAGTATGACCGTTAAAGTTATCGTCACCGATATGGACGGAACTTTCCTTGATGATGCCAAGCAGTACGATCGTGACCGCTTCCAGGCACAGTTTGAACAGCTTAAAGCCCGCGATATTGAATTCGTTGTCGCCAGCGGCAACCAGTATTACCAGCTCATCTCCTTCTTTCCAGAGCTAAAAGATCGGATCTCCTTCGTGGCGGAAAACGGCGCGCTGGTGTTCGACCGCGGAGAACAGATTTTTCACGGCGAGCTGACGCGCCATGAATCGCAGATCGTGATTGGCGAACTGCTGAAAGACAAAGGCCTGAACTTCGTGGCCTGCGGGCTGGAGAGCGCCTACGTCAGCGACAAAGCCCCGGACGCCTTCGTGGCGCTGATGTCAAAGCACTACCACCGCTTAAAGCGCATCAGCGATTACCGCGACATTGACGACGTGCTGTTCAAGTTCTCCCTGAACCTGCCGGATAGCGATATCCCGAATCTGGTGGATAAGCTGCACGTCTCCCTGGACGGCATCATGAAGCCGGTCACCAGCGGCTTTGGGTTTGTCGATTTGATTATCCCCGGCCTGCACAAAGCCAACGGCATCAGCCGTCTGCTGAAGCGCTGGAAAATCTCCCCTCAGGAGTGCGTGGCCATTGGCGACAGCGGCAATGATGCCGAGATGCTGAAGCTGGTAAAATATTCCTTTGCGATGGGTAACGCGGCGGAAAGCATCAAAGAAATCAGCCGCTACAGCACCGACGACAACAACCATCAGGGCGCGCTGAACGTCATTCAGGCCGTGCTCGACAACCATTCCCCGTTCGACGCCTGATCTTATCCTCGCCGGAGCCTTGCTCCGGCAGCCTGACTCTTTTCCCGTCCTGTGGCTTGCGTCAAGTTTTTAAACTTGCATTAACTTAATTTTAACTTAAAGTATCACTTGTAGATATTTCCACTTTCGAATGAAAGATGCGAGGCAGTTATGACCTTTACCAGTGAAACTTTGCCGGCGGATCACAAAGCGGCAATCCGTCAGTTGAAACGTGAGCTGCGCGCGCAGATCGGCGACGTGCAGGCGGTGTTTAATAAGCTCAGCGATAAAATTGCCACCCGCGTGGCGGAAATCAACGCTCTTAAGAACAAAGGCGAATCCGTCTGGCCGGTGATTCCGTTTGCGGATGTGAAAAACGGCACGATTACCAACGCACAGCGCGAAGCCATTAAACGCCGCGGCTGCGCGGTGATTAAAGGTCACTTCCCCCGCGAGCAGGCGCTGGCGTGGGATCAGTCGATGCTCGACTACCTCGATCTGAACAAGTTTGACGAAGTGTACAAAGGGCCTGGCGATAACTTCTTCGGCACCTTAACGGCCTCCCGTCCGGAGATTTACCCGATCTACTGGTCGCAGGCGCAGATGCAGGCGCGCCAGAGCGAAGAGATGGCGCAGGTACAGTCGTTCCTGAACCGTTTATGGACGTTCGAGAGCAACGGCAAGCAGTGGTTCGACCCGGATGTGAGCGTGATTTATCCGGATCGTATTCGCCGCCGTCCGCCGGGAACCACCTCGAAAGGACTTGGCGCACATACCGACTCCGGCGCGCTGGAGCGCTGGCTGCTGCCGGCTTACCAGCAGGTCTTTGCCCGCGTGTTTGACGGCAACGTCGAGAAATACGATCCGTGGAACGCCGCGCACCGTACCGAAGTGGAAGAGTACACCGTCGATAACACCACCAAATGCTCGGTGTTCCGCACCTTCCAGGGCTGGACGGCGCTGTCGGACATGATCCCCGGTCAGGGGCTGCTGCACGTGGTGCCAATCCCGGAAGCGATGGCGTACATTCTGCTGCGTCCGCTGCTGGACGACGTGCCGGAAGACGAGCTGTGCGGCGTGGCGCCGGGGCGCGTGCTGCCGGTTTCCGAGAAGTGGCACCCGCTGCTCATCGAAGCATTAAGCAGCATTCCGGCACTCGACGCGGGCGATTCCGTGTGGTGGCACTGCGATGTGATCCACTCCGTCGCGCCGGTGGAAAATCAGCAGGGCTGGGGCAACGTGATGTACATTCCTGCCGCGCCGATGTGCGAGAAGAACCTCGCGTACGCCAAAAAGGTCAAGGAAGCGCTTGAAACCGGCGCGTCACCGGGAGATTTCCCGCGCGAAGATTATGAAAAGAGCTGGCAGGACCGCTTTACCGTGAACGATCTCAACATCCACGGCAAGCGCGCGCTGGGCATGGTTTAACTGTCATACAAACCTTCCCGCTCAACGGCGGTGCGTCGTTTCCCCTGACGTATCCGCCGTACCGATTCCCGAACGGCCAGCGTGCCGTTAAGCAGTAACGTCCCCACCGGCGCGTCCGGGCGCATGAGCCGCTGCTGGAGCATATAAACCGCTTCCGTTCCCAGCTCATCGCGAGGAACGTGCACGGCCGTTAATGGAACATCCTGGATTGCCGCCAGGTTAAACCCGTCAATGCTCATCACCGACACGTCCTGCGGCACGCGCAATCCTCTTTTTTGCAATGCGCTGATGGTGCCCGCCGCCATAAAATCGCCGCCAACCAAAAATGCGGTTGGCAAATCCTTGCCCTGCATTTCGCTGAGCCAGCTGCTGACTGCCTGTTCACTTTCGCGTGCGCTGAAGCTGGGCACCACCAGCAGATCGCGCTTGTCGTTGAATTTCAGGTTGTGAGACTGCCACGCGTCGCGGATCCCCGTCAGGCGAAGCTCCATGGTATAGCGGCGCAGGCACAGCACACTCATTACCTCACGGTGTCCCATCTCAAACAGATATTCCGCCGCCCGCTCGCCAATGGCGCGATGATCCGGCGCGACGGCAGGCAGGCGCATGTGGCGGTCACGGCAGTTAATCAGCATGCAGGGTTTGCCGACATCCACAGCCAGATCGTGGATATGCGGGTCGTCGATGCCAAGAAGGATTGCCGCCTGGGTATCCGCCTCGTTCATGCGCGCCAGAAACAGCTGGGCATCGCTATCGTTCTCTTCCAGCGCGCAGTAGCGCAAGCGCACATCGTGGGATGCAAGGCCTTTACTCACGCTCTGGATCACACGGTAGTAAAAGATGTCGGACCGCTCGTCGAACGCACGCTGAGGGGCAAAAACCACCAGGCTATTGAGCAGCAGCCGTCCCGCCGCCATACCCTCCATCACCCCCAGCTCCCGCGCGCACGCCAGCACCTTTGCGCGCGCCTTTTCGCTGGTATTCGCTTTTCCCGCCAGCACCCGCGACACGGTGCTGATCGAGAGCTGCGTGCGGGCCGCGATCTCGGTGATTTTTAGCCTTTTGTCCATTTTGTGATCTGGCTCCATTTGCGAAATGAAAAAATTTTCATAGCGTATTCGTCAGGCAATTACTGACATAAATACCATCTTGCCAGAGGCTTTTCGTCAGTTATGAGAAATTTTGCACAAAATCCACTTTTGCCCACTCATTTTCTTCTTTAAGGTGAACTTGTCACACAACTTCCATACTAGTTGTATACCAGATAAAGAATTTTAAACGGATAAAAATCAAAGTCATAAAAATCCGTGTGACACCTGAACCTCCGTCCCCTTACCGTCCGTCTTGTGGAGAGTAAAATGAGTCAGGACATCAATAACACCGTTGCGACAAGCAAAACCCGTCGCGTCATCAAGAACCTGCGCTGGTACGTGCTGGTGCTGTTCTTACTTGGCGTTACCGTTAACTACATCACCCGAAACTCGCTCGGGATCCTCGCCCCGGAACTGAAAGAGAGCCTCGGGATCACCACCGAGCAGTACTCCTGGATCGTAGGAGCCTTCCAGATCGCCTACACCATTTTCCAGCCCCTGTGCGGCTGGCTGATTGACGTCATTGGCCTGAAGATTGGCTTTATGGTCTGCGCCGGGATCTGGGCTCTGATGTGTATTTTCCACGCGGGTGCCGGAAGCTGGCTGCACCTGGCCATTCTGCGCTTCTTTATGGGTGCCTCTGAGGCCGCCGCTACCCCGGCGAACGCCAAAACCATCGGCGAATGGTTCCCGAAATCAGAGCGTCCCGTTGCCGCCGGCTGGGCGGGCGTGGGCTTCTCCATCGGCGCGATGCTGGCTCCGCCTATCATCTACTTTGCTCACGCCTCGTTTGGCTGGCAGGGCGCGTTTATGTTTACCGGCGTGCTGGCGCTGCTGTGGGTGATCCTGTGGTGGGCGTTCTACCACAACCCGGAGCAGCACCCGAATCTGAGCAAGGACGAGCTGGCGTTTATCAAGCAGGACAACGAACCGCCTGCGGTGAAGCTGCCCTTCCTGACCGCGCTGAAAACCGTTTCAAAAAACAAACGCTTCTACGGTATCGCCATCCCCGCCTTTATGGCGGAACCGGCCTGGGCGGTGCTGAGCTTCTGGGTACCGCTGTACCTCGCCAAAGAGCACGGCATGGACCTGAAGCAGATTGCGATGTTTGCCTGGCTGCCGTTCCTCGCCGCCGACCTCGGCAGCGTGGCGAGCGGCTACCTGACGCGTCTGTACACCCGCATGTTCGGCTGCTCACGCGTTAACTCTGTCGTAGCCAGCTCCGTGACGGGCGCGTTCCTGATGATCTCGCTGGGCATCGTGGCCATTACCCGCGACCCGTACATCACCATCGTGCTGATCTCCATAGGCGGTTTCGGGCACCAGATTATTTCCTGCATGCTGAGCGCCCTGGTCGTGGAGTCGTTCGACAAAGGTCAGATGGCGACCGTCAACGGCATGCGCGGCTCGGCGGCGTGGATCGCCAGCTTCCTGTTCTCCCTGTTAATCGGTGTGACCGCCGACAAAATCGGCTTTAACCCGCTCTTTATCGCCATGGGCTTCTTTGACCTGATTGGCGCCGTCTTCCTGGTAGCATTTATTGCTGAACGTCGCGCCAAGCGCGCCTGATAGTGGATGTATTGCATATGAAAACCCTGAAAAACTGGACCGTTGATACGCAGTCGGCAAACCATCTGGAACTGCTGGTCGATAACCAGCACCGCCTGTGCCTGTATGTGCTGGAAGAGAACCTGTTCCGCGTGCTGATCAAACGCAAGGGCGAGCTGGCGCTGGACCGCACCTGGAGCATCGCGCCGGAACAAGACGTTCCCTGGGAAGGGCGCCGTCGTGACGATATCAGCGGCTTCACCTGCCCGACCTGGACGCTGACGCAGCAGGACGACACGTTAACCGTGGCAACCGAACAGCTGCGCGTCACCGTGCACCAGCCGCTGTGGCTGGAGTGGCACTATCGCAATGACGCGGGCGAGTGGCAGCCGCTGGTCAACGACCGCCCCACCAGCGCCTACCTGCTGAACGCCCACGGCGACGGCGTGGCGCACTATCTGAGCCGCCGCAAGGACGAGCGTTTCTACGGCCTGGGCGAGAAAGCGGGCGATCTGCAGCGCAACGGTAAACGCTATGAGATGCGCAACCTCGACGCCATGGGCTATAACGCCGCCAGCACCGACCCGCTCTACAAGCATATTCCTTTCACTATCACCCGCCGCGACGACGTGAGCTACGGCCTGTTCTACGACAACCTGAGCAGCTGCTGGCTGGATTTGGGCAACGAGATCGACAACTACCATACCGCCTATCGCCGCTGGCAGGCGGAAGCGGGCGATATCGACTACTACATCTTTACCGGCAAACGCGTGCTGGACGTTACCAAAGCCTTTGTTCGCCTCACCGGGAAAACGTTGTTCGGACCGAAATGGAGCCTGGGCTACAGCGGTTCGACCATGCACTACACCGACGCGCCGGACGCGCAAAACCAGCTGATGAACTTCATCCTCCTGTGCGAAGAGCACGCCATTCCGTGCGACTCGTTCCAGCTCTCCTCCGGCTATACCTCCATCAACGGCAAGCGCTACGTCTTCAACTGGAACTACGACAAGGTGCCGCAGCCGAAGGTAATGAGCCAGGCGTTCCATGACGCGGGACTGAAGCTTGCGGCTAACATCAAGCCGTGCCTGCTGCAGGACCATCCGCGCTACAACGAAGTGGCGGAGAGCGGCCTGTTCATTCGCGATTCAGAAACCGATGCACCCGAGCGCTCCAGCTTCTGGGATGACGAAGGCTCGCACCTCGACTTTACCAATCCGCAGACGGTGCAGTGGTGGCAGAACGGCGTCACTACGCAGCTGCTGGAGATGGGCATCGACTCTACCTGGAACGACAACAACGAGTACGAAGTGTGGGACGGAGAAGCCCGCTGCTTTGGCTTCGGCAAGGAGATCGCCATCAAGCATATTCGCCCTGTCATGCCGCTGCTGATGATGCGCGCCTCGCTGGAAGCCCAGCAGCGCTTTGCGCCAGAAAAACGCCCGTACCTCATCTCCCGCTCCGGATGCGCCGGGATGCAGCGCTACGTTCAGACCTGGAGCGGCGACAACCGCACCAGCTGGGACACGCTGCGCTATAACATCCGCATGGGGCTGGGCATGAGCCTGTCCGGGCTGTTCAACGTCGGCCACGACGTCGGCGGTTTCTCCGGCGACAAGCCGGACGCCGAGCTGTTCGTGCGCTGGGTGCAGAACGGCGTGATGCACCCGCGCTTTACCATTCACTCGTGGAACGATGACCACACCGTCAACGAACCGTGGATGTATCCGGGCGTCACGCCTGCCATTCGCGGCGCGATTGAGCTGCGCTACCGCCTGCTGCCGTATCTCTACACCCTGCTCTGGCAGGCGCACGCCGACGACGAGCCGATGCTGCGCCCGACCTTCCTCGACCACGAGCGCGATGCGCAGACCTTCGAAGAGTGCGACGACTTCCTGCTTGGCCGCGACCTGCTGGTCGCCAGCGTCGTCGAAGCCGGGCAGCGCGAGCGCCGGGTTTGGCTGCCGGATAACGAAACGGGCTGGTACGATTTTTACACCCACGCGTGGTATGCGGGCGGACAATCGATCGTCCTCGATGCGCCGCTGGAAAAACTGCCGCTGCTGGTGCGCGCCGGAGCCGGTCTGCCGCTGAGCGAGCGCATCACGCATGTGAGTGCCGAAAAAGATACGACCCGCGAGCTGAAGCTGTTCCCGGTGAAAGGCGTCGGCACAAGCTCGGGGCTGCTGTTTGAAGACGACGGTGAAAGCTGGGGCTACCAGAACGGCAATGCGCTGTGGGTGGAATGGGAGATGGTGTGCGACAGCGCAACCATCAACCTGAAGGTGAACGCGCGCGGGGATTATCGTCCAGCGTGGAAAGCGCTGAAAGTGTCGTTACCGGCGGGGGAGAAACGCAAACTGCTGGTGAACGGGACTGAAGGGAGCGAGTGGGTGGTATAGTGCGGGCGGATGCCCTCACCCTAACCCTCTCCCACAGGGAGAGGGGATAGAACGTAGGCCGGGTAAGGCGAAGCCGCCACCCGGCGTTTTTAGTTCTCGATACCTTTGCTGCGCAGGTAATCTTCGTAGTTACCGGTGAAGTCCACCACGCGCTCTGGCGTAATTTCGATCACGCGGGTCGCCAGCGAGCTGACGAACTCACGGTCGTGAGAGACGAAGATCAGGGTGCCCTGATACATCTCAAGCGCCATGTTCAGGGATTCGATCGATTCCATATCCAGGTGGTTAGTCGGTTCGTCCATCACCAGGATGTTTGGTTTTTCCATCATCAGCTTGCCGAACAGCATGCGTCCCTTCTCGCCACCGGAAAGCACTTTAGCCGGCTTCTTGATGTCGTCCTGGCTGAACAGCAGACGACCCAGAATGCTGCGTACCGCCTGCTCGTCGTCGCCTTCCTGCTTCCACTGGCTCATCCAGTCGAAGACGGTCAGGTCATTCTCGAACTCATATTCATGGTCCTGCGCGTAGTAACCAATCTGCGCGTTTTCGGACCATTTCACGGTGCCGTTGTCCGGCTGCAGTTCGCCGACCAGGGTTTTCAGCATGGTGGACTTACCCACGCCGTTGGCGCCCAGAATGGCAATCTTCTCGCCCACTTCCAGCAGCAGGTTGAAGTTTTTAAACAGCGGGCCTTCATCGAAGCCTTTGGTAAGAGCTTCCACTTCCAGCGCGTTACGGAACAGCTTCTTGTCCTGCTCGAAGCGGATGAATGGGTTTTGACGGCTGGAGGCTTTAACCTCTTCCAGCTTGATTTTATCAATCTGACGCGCACGCGAGGTTGCCTGACGCGATTTAGAGGCGTTAGCGCTGAAGCGGCTGACGAAGGACTGCAGGTCGGCAATCTGCGCTTTCTTCTTGGCGTTATCCGCCAGCAGACGCTCGCGCGCCTGGGTGGCCGCGGTCATGTACTCGTCGTAGTTGCCCGGATACACGCGCAGCTCGCCGTAGTCGAGATCCGCCATGTGCGTACAGACCATGTTCAGGAAGTGACGGTCGTGCGAGATGATGATCATGGTGCTGTCGCGATCGTTCAGCGTCTGCTCCAGCCAGCGGATGGTGTCGATGTCCAGGTTGTTCGTCGGTTCGTCGAGCAGCAGGATGTCCGGGTTAGAGAACAGCGCCTGTGCCAGCAGCACACGCAGCTTCCAGCCAGGGGCAACTTCGCTCATCGGGCCGTAATGCTGTTCAACGGGGATCCCCACGCCCAGCAGCAGCTCGCCCGCACGCGCTTCCGCAGAATAACCGTCCATCTCGCCGTACTGCGTTTCCAGATCGGCCACCTTATAGCCATCTTCTTCGCTCATTTCGGTCAGCGCGTAGATGCGATCGCGCTCCTGCTTCACTTCCCACAGCTCCGCGTGCCCCATGATCACGGTGTCGAGCACGGTGAACTCTTCGAAGGCGAACTGATCCTGACGCAGCTTACCGATGCGCTCGTTCGGGTCGAGCGAGACGTTGCCGAGGGTCGGCTCCAGATCGCCGCCGAGGATCTTCATGAAGGTGGATTTTCCGCTACCGTTGGCACCAATCAGGCCGTAACGGTTGCCGCCGCCAAATTTGACGGAAATGTTTTCGAACAGCGGCTTACTGCCAAACTGCATAGTGACGTTGCTGGTAACTAACACGGGGAGATTCCTGCGAAAAGTGTGATAAACACGGCATTATGCCACAATTCCGAATTGAGATCCCGTGTTGCGGCAATCCACTAAACTTTAACAAAATCGAAAAAAATGTGATTTCGTACACATCTGAATTCCCTGTTAGCGGGAATGCACATATAATGCGCTCCCATCACAGATTCAGACTTATCAACTCATCGCCAGAATGGCTTAGATACCTCGCACAACATGAACATGAAATTAACAACGCTTTTTGCGGCGGCGTTAGCCGTAGTAGGTTTTTGTAAGACCGCGTCTGCGGTGACGTATCCCCTGCCGACCGACGGAAGCCGTCTGGTGGGTCAAAACCAAGTGGTGACGGTACCAGAAGGTAACTCTCAGCCGCTGGAGTATTTCGCTGCGCAGTACCAGCTGGGCCTGTCTAACATGCTGGAAGCAAACCCGGGCGTTGACCCGTATCTGCCAAAAGCGGGTACCGTGCTGAATATTCCTCAGCAGCTGATCCTGCCGGATACCGTTCATGAAGGTATCGTGATTAACAGCGCCGAAATGCGTCTGTATTACTACCCGAAAGGCACCAACACCGTTATCGTGCTGCCAATCGGTATCGGCCAGCTGGGTAAAGATACCCCGATGAACTGGACCACGAAAGTCGAGCGTAAGAAAGCGGGCCCGACTTGGACGCCGACTGCCAAAATGCACGCGGAATACATCGCTGCGGGCGAACCGCTGCCAGCCGTAGTACCGGCAGGCCCGGATAACCCGATGGGTCTGTATGCTCTGTACATTGGTCGCCTGTACGCTATCCACGGTACTAACGCCAACTTCGGTATCGGCCTGCGCGTGAGCCACGGCTGCGTGCGCCTGCGTAACGATGACATTAAATTCCTGTTCGAAAACGTGCCGGTCGGTACGCGCGTGCAGTTCATCAACGAACCGGTGAAAGCGACCTCTGAGCCAGACGGCAGCCGCTACATCGAAGTGCACAACCCGCTGTCCACCAGCGAAGACCAGATCAACAACAACGAAGTCGTTCCTGTTACGCTGAACAGCGCGGTACAGGCGGTGACTTCTCAGCCAGACGTTGAAACGGCGATTGTTGACCAGGCCGTGCAGAACCGCTCCGGTATGCCGGTGCGTTTGAACTGATAGAGAAGCATTAAAAAAGCGGGCCTCGTTGCCCGCTTTTTTTTACCCGTTATTCACGATCACAATCCCGCCGTGGTCGTACCGATAGTGACAGTGGGCATACTCCAGCGCTGTGCCATCTTCCAGATAAATGACCTGCTCTACCTCCAGGACCGGATCGGTTTCCTCGCAGACCAGATGCTCCCTGTCCAGCGCGCTGGGCTTAAGCGCCCGCACCACCCGATACGACCCCATAATTTTCAGCCCCAGCGTCTCCTGCACGTACTGGAACACTGAACCTTCAAGATGGTTTTTCGTCAGGCCCGGCACCAGATTCATCGGCATCACCGTGGAATCCAGCGACATAGGTTCACCGTTCAGCAAACGCAGGCGAATGAAGTCATAGATCGGCGCATCGGCATTGATCATCAGCGACGCCTGCTCTTTCTCGTTCGGGAAGCGCAGCTCAAAATGCACCACCTGGCTGGTTACCTTGCCCAGGTGTTCCCAGGTTTTAGTCGCGCCGAAGTAGTCGCTGCCGGAGAGATCCCACTGCGAGAGCTGGAGGAAGTTTTTGCGGATAAATGTGCCCTGGCCCTGACGTGTATAGACCAGACCTTCGACGATCAGCTGGCGCATCGCCTGCTGAATGGTCATCCGGCTGGTGCTGAACTCCGCCGCCAGCGCAAACTGGTCCGGGAGCGGTTCATTGGCGGCGTACTGCTGGCTGATAATGCGTTTCTTGATTTCCCGCGCTATGGTGATGTACTTCGCCGCCATCGTCCTTCCTTTCTGTTAGTTTTCTATCCCGCTGTTTTTCAAGGCCACTCGCTCGGCAATTTTGAGGAAAGGCAGGTAGAAGAATACACCAAATACGATGATTGCCAACTGCACCACTACCGCCCGCCAGTCCCCTGCCGTCGCCAGCCAGGCGCTGAGAATCGGGGGCGTGGTCCACGGGATCATCACCACGCAGCGCGACATTAATCCCAGCGTGGTACAGAGCCAGGCGACGTAAATGCCTATCGCGGGCAGCAGCACAAACGGGATCATCAGCGGCAGGTTAAACACAATCGGCAGGCCAAAAATCACCGGTTCATTGATGTTAAACAGGCCCGGCGCCAGCGACAGACGCGCCACCTGCTTCGCCGACTTTTGTCGGGAGAAGATAAAGATGGCAATCAGCAGCGAGATGGTGCTGCCCGTACCGCCCACCATGCCAAAGGTCGGCACGAAGATGTTGTTGATGATGTGCGGGATCGGCTGGCCGTTGGCGAAGGCCAGCATGTTCTCGTTGGTGTTGATCAGCAGGAACGGCTCCAGCACCACGCTGTTAACGACTGACTGATGAATACCGAGCGTGAACAGGAAGTTACCGAAGCTGTAGATGAAAATCGTCCCCGGCAGGCTGGTGTTGATCAGCCGCAGCGGCTGCTGGATAAAGGTCGTAATGAGATGGATCAGGTCCGTATGCAGCACGTTTGCCAGTATCGCCGCCAGCACTGCGAACAGGGAGAGCGTGAGGATCGTCGGGATCAGCGCGGTAAAGGATTTGCTCACCGCCGGGGGCACATTTTCCCCGAGCGATATGTGCAGCGCCTTCAGGCGCGAAATAGCGATGAACACTTCCGTTGAGAGCAGCCCAATCAGCACCCCGGCGAAAATGCCGGTTGAGCCGATATTGGCGAACGTCAGCACCTGCGTGACGTTCACCGCAGCGTCGCTGCCAACGGGCGTAACCTGTAAGCGCATCGGCATCATGATGATAAAACTGCTGACGGCGATAACCACTGCCGAGACCGGATTGTCGAAATCTTTGTTGCGCGCCAGCGACCAGGCAATCATCGGGGCTAGCAGCAGCGCGGCGATGTTCAGCGTGCCGTTGATAATCGCCTCGCCCCACACCTTACACTGCGCGAGCGTGTCGCCGTGAAAAATCCACGGAAACACCACGTTGTTCACCAGCACCGCCAGACCGGCGAGGATGAAAATGGGCATCACCGTGGCGAAGGCGTCGCGCAGGGAGCGAAGGTGCACCTGGTTTGCCAGGCGCGCCGAGAACTCTACAAATTTATCGACAAAAGACTGCATGTGCGGTGTTATTTTTGTTTCAGACATAGCGGATATTTCCCATCAATCAGTCACAAAAACGGCCCGGCAGCGTACGGCTTACATCTCGCGTCCGTTGGTATGGATAACCTGTTTTAACCACGCGTAGCTCTTCTTCGGCACGCGCTTCAGGTCTTTCAGGTCGTGGTTTTCACGGTTGACATAGACCACGCCGTAGCGCTTACGCATATCACCCTGAGAGCTGAGAATGTCGATTAACCCCCAGCCGAGGTAGCCAATGACCGCTGCCCCGTCCTCGAACATCGCCGCCTTCATCGCCTCGATGTGCGCCCGGTGGTAGTCAATGCGGTAGGTGTCCTCAATCGGGTTCACGCCGTCCCAGGACTCAATCACCCCAATGCCGTTTTCGATCGGGAATACCAGCAGGCGCCAGTCGTTATAATAACGGGTAATGATGGTGCGAAAACCGAGCGGGTCGATCTGCCAGTTCCACTCGGTGGCTTTCAGGTACGGGTTATTTTTCTCGCCGTGCAGCAGGTAATAGTTCACGGGCGTGCCTTCCGGGATCGCATCGCTGTCCAGCGTTTTACTGGCGTAGTAGCTGAAGGCCATATAGTCGTTTTTGGTGCGCGCCAGCAGCGCTAAATCTTCAGCGCGGTAGATATCGCCGAAGCCCTCCTGCTCCACCACCGCCATCACCGCCGGGCTGTAGCCCTGCCCGGCAAAGACGCGCAGCAGGTTCTGGTTAAGAAATTCGTCATACTGCTGGGCGCAGAAAATATCGCGCGGTTTGCAGGTGGCCGGATAGATCAGCTGGTGCGCCAGCATGCCGCCCATCAGCTGGCCCGGTTTGGTCTGGTGCAGGTATTCGGTCAGCGACATGTGCGCCACCATGGTGTGGTGCTGCAGCTCGTACAGCTCGCGCAGGGTTTTCTCGCCTTTCATGTAGCCAGAAATGCGAAACGCTTCCGGCATATGGAAGATGTTCTGCTCGTTGAAGGTCAGCCAGTACTTCACGCGATCGCCATAGCAGTCGATCATCTTTTTGCCGTAGCGGATAAAGGCGTCCATCACGCGGCGGTCGTTGAAGCCGTTGTACTCCTGCGCCAGCGCCAGCGGCATATCGAAGTGGTACAGGCAGATCATCGGCTTGATGCCGCGGGCGATGAGATCGTCGATAAAGCGGTCGTAAAACGCGATGCCTTCGTCGTTGAACGGGCCGTCTCCCAGCGGGCAGACGCGGCTCCATGAGATCTGGAAGCGGTAGCAGTTCATCCCCAGATCCTGCATCAGGTCGAAATCCTCACGGTAGCGGTGATAGGAGTCGGTCGCCACTTTCCAGTCGGAGACATTCTCCCCGGCTTCACGAATGTCGTACACCGACATCCCCTTTCCGCCCTCATTCCAGGCACCTTCCGTCTGCATGCTCGATACCGAGTTGCCCCATAAAAAGTTTGCCGGCAGCTGATTGTTCATGGTCCCTCCCTATATGACTAGTCATTTAAAAATTCATGACTAGTCATATAGGTGAAGATGGCATGTCGATCAAAGCGGAGGATCGTTTTTTGTGAGGCATGTCGGAAAGAAACGTCGGGCAGGAAATGAATCGCGCAAACCCTGTTATTGAAGCCGGTGCCTTAGCCTATGCAAAATCACATTTCCCGCTCGTGCCACTGGCTGGCCTCATAAAATCACTATTAACTTAATGAGCACGAACCACGGCCCAGGCCGGAAAGTAAAAAATCTTAACTCTATCAAATGGAAAATGACGCTCATGAAGATATCTACTGGCCGTATCGCATTCGCTCTCAGCTTAGCGCTGCCATGCTCAATGACTTACGCGGCAACGGTGTATACGGGTGATAAGGTACAGGGAGTGCCGGTCATCTCGACTCTGGATGTATCAGACCTGACAGCAGGACAACATCGCTTCATGTTCGAGGGGGTTGAGACAGGAACGGGACAGCGCTGGTATGTACCCATCATGGTGGCAAAAGGGAAAACGGACGGGAAGAAAGTTCTGCTGCAGGCGGGCGTCCATGGAGATGAGCTAAACGGAGTGCGCATCGTACAAAAAGTGATGGAACAACTGGACCCTGCAAAAATGAACGGCAGCGTTATTGCCATTATTGGTCCAAACCGTTCTGGCCTTGAAAGGGTCTCCCGGACATGGTCCGTTTCAACCGATGGGGGTGAGACGATCGACTACAACCGCGTGCATCCGGGAAAAGAAACGGGTAACCCTGCCGAGCGTCAGGCATGGATGATGTGGAATAACGTTTACAAGGGAAATGTCGACCTGGCGATTGACTATCACACCCAGTCTACCGGAACGGCTTATCCGCTGTTCATTTATGCCGACTACCGCAATGCGGATGCCCGGACTATTGCAGAACTTTTTCCGGCAGATCAAATTAAGAAAGATCCCGGTGAAGCCGGCTCAATGGAAACCACCTTTATTCAAAATGGTATCCCGGCGATAACGGCCGAGACGGGAGAGCCGAGGATTTACCAGCAGGATATGATTGCCCGGGGTGTAGAAGGTGCCCGCAATGTACTGATCCATTATAAGGTGATTGAAGGCAAAATCGGCGCAACCGCCAGCAGCAATAAAACGTATATTGGTAATGCTATCAGTTCAATACGAGCGACCACGGGTGGGTTTGCGGAAGTATTCGTTAAGCCCGGCGATACGGTAAAAGCAGGACAAGAAGTCGCCCTGCAGCGAAATGCATTCGGTGATGTTGTCGCGAAGTATTCAGCAGAGCGGGACGGCAAAGTACTGTCAGTTGGAACGGATGTAGTAAGAGAACCCCGAGCCCTGCTGGTAAGAGTTCTTGAGCAAAATCCAGCGGCAACCTGCAAAGACGGTTGCTGATTTCCGCCAGAGCCCATCGTTGAATCGGCAAAAGCATGCTCAGTGAAATAAGCCGCTTTCGCCGATTGCTGTAACGATGGGCTAAGAAATTTAAAATCACCTGATGAAAAAGGTTACTGTTGCGCCAGCTGATTGCGGCGATATTCCCCCTGACGCTCCAGCATCCAGCCAGGGTATTCCCGCGGCAGCGCGCTCACCGCATCCAGCTGTTTGAGCTCGTCTTCGCTTAAGCGGATCCCGGTGGCGGCAATGTTGTCGTCCAGCTGTTCGACGCGTTTGGCCCCGATAATCACGCTGGTCACGGCTTTTTGATGCAGCAGCCAGGCCAGCGCGATTTGCGCGACGGAGACGCCCTTGCTTTCGGCAATCACGCGCATCACGTCCACGCAGTCAAAGGCGCGGTCTTTGTTCACCGGCGGGAAGTCAAACTCCAGACGGCGGCTACCGGCTTCGCTCTGCCCGTCGCGACCATATTTTCCGCTCAGCAGGCCGCCTGCCAGCGGGCTCCATACCATCAGCCCGACGCCTTCGCTCTGCATCATCGGCACCAGCTCGCGCTCAAGATCGCGTCCGGCGATGGTGTAATACGCCTGGAGGGATGCGAAACGCGCCAGTCCGAGACGCTCGGAAATACCCAGCGCTTTGGCAATCTGCCACGCCGCCCAGTTCGAGACGCCGATATAGCGCACGTGGCCGTGCTGCACCAGGTTCTCCAGCGCATACAGTGTCTCTTCAATCGGCGTGGCCGGGTCGAAGCCGTGCAGCTGATAGAGATCGATATGATCGAGCTGCAGGCGGCGCAGGCTCTCCTTCACGCTGCTGATGATGTGATAGCGCGAGCTGCCGCGCGAGTTCACCCCTGCCGTTCCGGTTTCGCCGAACACTTTGGTCGCGACCACCACGTTCTCGCGAGGGATTTTCAGGTTTTTCAGCGCCTGGCCGACGATCTCCTCCGAACGCCCTTCCGAGTAAACGTCCGCGGTATCGATAAAGTTGATCCCGGCATCCAGCGCCCGGCCCACCAGCTGTTCTGCTTCGCTTTGCTGGAGCTGTCCAATCTTGCCCCACATGCCGCCTTCACCGCCGAACGTCATGGTGCCGAGGCACAGTTCAGAAACGAACAGACCGGTATTGCCCAGTTTTTGATAACGCATAAGATAATCCTCGCATGTCGTTTAAGGGGTACACGATAGTTATACCCGCCCCTCAGCCATCGCGAATGTGGTGTTCCTGTCCGTTTCTTGCCCAATCCTCTGAATTTATCCGCGCGGGGCGTCGCCAAAGACGCTGTAGTCCGGTAATTGCACCTGCTGATACGGTTCCCAGCCGCCGCCGAGCGCCTTGTAGAGCGCCACCAGATCGAGGGCGCTTTGCACCTGCGCCTGCGCGCGCTGCTGCTGGGCCTGCGCCAGCTGCCGCTGGGCGTCCAGCACGTCAATAAAGCTGGCGATCCCCTGGCGGTAGCTATCGCTGGCTAAATCGAAGGCGTTTTGCAGGGCATCAATGGTTTTCGCCAGGCCCGCTTCACGCTGCTGGTCGGTGCGATAGCTCACCAGGGCATTTTCGACATCGCCAAGCGCGGTGAGCACCGTCTGACGATAGTCCAGCACCGCCGCCCCCTGCTGCGCGCGCGCCACCTTCACGCTGGAGACCAGCCTCCCGCCCTGGAAGATGGGAATTGAGACCTGCGGGCCAAAGCTGTAGAAGTGGCTGCTCCAGTCGGTCAGCCAGTTGGTTTCGCTGTTGCGCAGGCCAAACTGCCCGGAGAGGGTAAAGCTCGGGAACAGCTCCGCCACCGAGACGCCAATTTGCGCCGTGGCAGCATGGAGGTTCGCTTCTGCTTCGCGCACGTCCGGACGCCGTCGCGCAAGCGTCGACGGAATGCCGGTCTGCACGATATCCGGCAGCGCGGGCATCGGCTGCGCGGATTGTAGTTCGGCATCCAGCGCCCCCGGCGGCTTGCCGAGGAGGATCGCCAGGCCGTTCATCGCCTGCCGCTCCTGCGCCTGATACTGCGGCAGTTGCGCTTCGAGGTTGCCCAGCTGCGCCCGGGCGTTTTCCACGTCCATCTGTGGAGACAGTCCGCCGCGCTGGCGGCTTTCGGTAAGATCCAGCGTCTGCTGCGCGCTTTTAATCTGGGTGTTCAGCGTGGCGATAATGCTCTGCGCCCCGCGCAGCTGGAGCCACGCGCGCGCCACTTCCGCCTCCAGCGACACCAGCGCGTCGTTACGCTGCTCGATAGCGGCTTTCTGCTGCGCTTCGGCGGCTTCCACCTGCCGGCGTACCTTGCCCCACAGGTCGATTTCCCACTGGGCGTCGAAGCTGCCCTGGTAGAGGTTGATCGGCTGCGTCAGGGGGCCTAACGCGCCCCGCAGCTCAGGATCGACATTATCCAGCTGGTCGTACACGCCGTGGGACTTCAGCTCCCCTTCCAGCCCGAGCTGCTGGCGCGTCGCCTGCAGATTGCCGTTCACCGACGGGTAAAACGCCCCGCCCGCCTGGTTAATCTGCTCACGCGCTCCGGCGATGCGCAGCACCGTCTGCTGCAGCGTCAGGTTCCCGGCGATGGCGCGCTCAACCAGGCTATCTAACTGCGGCGAACCGAAGGTTTTCCACCAGCGCGGGTTTGTCGCGGCGGAGGTAGTTTGCGATTTCACCGTGCTGTCGACCTTATCGTTCCAGTGCGTGACGGCAGGGGGTGCGGGCGGCTGATAGTCCGGCCCGACGGCGCAGCCTGCCAGCAGCATCATTATCATCAGGGGGTGTAAACGTCTGTGTATCATCAATGTGCTCCTGCACTCCCCTCGCTCTTAACCGGCGAGAGCAACAAACAAAACGGAATCAGTAACAAGGCCACGGCGCTCAGGATGGTAAAGACGTCGATGTAGGCCAAAAAGCGCGACTGCTCAATCATGGTCTGGTACATGCGTCCGGTGGCAATCCCGGTGGGGTCCCCTACCTGGGTGGTGAAGTTCTGGATTGCCTGGGCGCTTTCGCGTATTGCCAGCTGGAACTGCTCGTTAAACGGCGAGGCGTGGTACGCAAGGTGCGCACTGTGCGCCTGAGACCGTTCGGTGATGGCCGCCGTCGACAGCGAGATCCCGACCGAGCCCGCCACGTTGCGGAACATGGTGAACAGCGCCGCCGCGTCGGCATTCAGCCGTCTTGGGATCGAAATAAAGGCAATGGTGGTCAGGGGCACAAACAGGAATCCCAGCCCCAGCGACTGGGCGCTGCGGAACAGCACCAGCGTCTCGAAGTCGATATCCGGGGTCAGCGTGCGCGACCAGAAGAACGACACCGCCAGACAGGTAAAGCCAAAGGCGATAATCCAGCGCGTCTGTACAACCGGCATCAGCTTCAGCACCAGCGGAATAGTCAGCACAATCAGCACCGCCCCGGGCGACAGCACCAGCCCGGACCAGGTGGCGGTATAGCCCAGGTCCTGCTGCGCCAGCTGCGGGATCACCACGGAACTGCCGTACAAAATCATCGCCATCCCCGCCATCAGCAGGCTGGAGATGGCAAAGTTGCGGTCCTTCATGCAGTGCAGATCCACCACCGGCTTTTTGGCATACACCAGCCAGTAAATGGCACCGATAATGCCGATTAGCGTTAACACTGCGAAGGTACGGATAAAGTTCGAGTAGAACCAGTCCTCATCCTCTCCCCGGTCAAGCATCACCTGCAGGCAGCCAAGCCCTAACGCGATCAGGCCGATCCCCGTCCAGTCGATACTCAGCTTCTCTTTTGATTTGCTCTCCCACGGCGGATCTTCCAGCAGCTGGTAGATCGCCAGCACCGTGACAATCCCCACCGGAATATTGATAAAGAACACCCAGCGCCAGGAGTAGTTGTCGGTGATCCAGCCGCCCAGCGTCGGGCCGAGGACCGGTGCAACGATAATCGCGATGGATGAGAGCCCAAACGCTTTGCCCCTGTCCTCCGGCTTGAAGTAGTCGAGCAGCACCGACTGCTGCGTGGGCTGCAGCCCGCCGCCAAAAAAGCCCTGCATCACGCGGAACAGGATGATCTGCCACAGCTCGGTGGCAATCCCGCACAGAAACGAGCAGACGGTAAACATGACGATGCAGATCAGGAAGAACTGCTTGCGGCCGAATACCCGGCTCAGAAACGCCGAGATGGGCAGCACGATGCCGTTCGCGACCAGGTAGCTGGTTAACACCCAGGTGGATTCGTCATAGCTGGACGAGAGCGAACCCGCCACGTGGGGCAGCGCCACGTTGACGATGGTGGTGTCCAGAATTTCCATAAACACCGCCAGGGTGACGACAATCGCCACCGCCCACGGATTGCTGGCGGGCTTCCAGCTGTCGTGGCTGTGATCCGTCATTCCACCGTCACCTTCGGTGCAACCGACAGCCCCAGCGGCAGCGGTTTGTTCGGATCGAGGCCTTTATCAATCACGATTTTGACCGGCACGCGCTGCACAATTTTGACGAAGTTACCGGTGGCATTTTCTGCCGGGAAGGCGGAGAAGCGCGAGCCGCTGCCCTGCTGGATACTGTCTACGTGCCCCTCAAGCTCCATATCCGGCCACGCGTCGACTGACACGGTGACCTTATCGCCCGGCTTCATGCGCTCAAGCTGGGACTCTTTGAAGTTCGCCACCACCCACACGTTCGGCGAAACCAGTGAGAACAGCGCCGTTCCCGCCTGCACCAGCGTGCCGGGCTGCACGTTGCGTTTGGTGACAAATCCGTCGAACGGGGCGCGGACTTCGGTGTAAGAGAGATTCAGATTGGCCGTTTCAAGCTGCGCTTTCGCCTGATCGACCTGACGCTCGCGCGCTTCAACGTTGGTTTCCTGCTGGCGGATTTGCAGCTGTACCTGCTCTGCCACTTCCAGCTGCGCCTGGGCGCTGGCCAGCCCTGCCTGGGCGCTACGCAGCTGAGCGTTCGCGGAATCAATGCTTTGCTGGGTGGTTGCCCGCGGGTCGACGCCGCGCTGGCGACGGTACTCCGCCTGTGCGTTAGCCAGATCGGCCTGCGCTTTCAGCACCTGCGCTTTGGCTTCGTCACGCTGGGCGGGATACTGGACTTTTGAAAGCGCCAGCTGCGCCTGGGCCTGATGCAGCTGCGCGATAGCCAGCCCAAGCTGGGCCTGGGCCTGATCGCGCTGCGCGGTGGTATCCCGCGGATCGATGACCACCAGCAGATCGCCCTTTTTCACGCGCTGGTTATCACGCACGCGCAGCTCGGTGACGTAGCCCGCCGTTTTCGGGGCAATCGTCACCACGTCGCCGTCGGTAAAGGCGTCGTCGGTCGTCTCTTCGTTACGGGTTAAAAACCACCAGACCAGCGCCACGACGACCATTACCACGACGACAATGCCGAGGATAATTAACGGTTTCTTGCCCGGGCGCTTACGCTCATTATTGTTTTTGTCCTGCTCGTCAGCAGGCGGGTTTTGATCTTCAGCCATAGTTCAGCAACGGTCCTGTCAGTGAGCGGCATCACACTATGCCGTTCACTAAAGCTAGGACGTTGCTATACGTTTGCCAGGAAAAACTGACAAATTGCGCACTATATGAGAAGGAATATTCCGAAACCGATCGCCGCGGCCCAAACCAGCATCGGGATTGACCAGAGATGGAAGCGCCACCAGATACGACGATCGTTGGCCATACGCAGGGCAATCAGGTTTGCCAGCGAGCCGGGCAGCAGCCCAAACCCGCCGATGTTCACCGCCCAGGCCAGCAGCGTGTCCGGCGGAACATAGTTGAGCAGCAGAATGGTGGAAGGCACGTTGCTGATAAACTGCGACAGGCCAATCGCCGTCAGCCACAGCCCTGCCTGCGGCAGACTGCTGACGCTGTGCAGGACGGTTTGCAGTACCGGGAGCTGAATAAGCAGATGCACGTCGATGAACATCGCCATAAAGACCAGCAGCAGCGTCCAGTCCACGCTGACCAGCACGCGTCGCGCGAGGACGACAAAGCCTGCGGCAACGAGCAGGACGCCCGCCAGCTCATACTTCAGCTCCAGCGCAAAGAGAAAGACAATATATAACCCGAGGCAGCTCCACACCAGACGCGGCTGCCACTGCGGGCCCGTTGTACCGCTGTGGTACTGCAGTTTTTTATCAGGAAACGCAAACCAGCATACCGCCAGCAGCGACAGCATCATCACCAGCGCCAGAGGGGCCATCTGCCAGGTAAAGGCGGCGAACGACAGCCCGGAACGTCCCCAGAGAAGGATATTTTGCGGATTGCCGATTGGCGTCAGAAGTGAGCCTGCATTGACGGCGAGCGCTTCAAAGATGATCAGCCGGCTGACCGGGATCTCGCACAGCTTACGCAGCGTAAGCGTGAGGGGCACGATGATAAACAGCGCCACATCGTTGGTCAGAAACGTCGACAGCACCGCGGCAGAAAACACCATAAACAGGGACAGCCTGCGTTCGGTGGCAAAGCGGCGCACCATTTTACGGCCAAGAACGTCAAAGTAGCCGCTCAGCTCAACCCCTTTGGTGAGCATCATCAGGCCGCTCAGGGTAATGATGGTGCGCCAGTCAATCGCGGCGGGCCAGGCCTGCGGCGTAAACGGCACAAAGAGGCTTAACCCTACGCCAATGAGTAATAAGAGATGGAAGAAACGATCGCGTGCCAGGGCCTGCAGTCCAGGGATTTTCATTCAGCGGAGGGACCATATTTAAGGGTAAATTCACGAAACTTCACCAGCGTCTCTTCGCTGACGTGGTGTTCCATGCCTTCCGCATCCCGGCGGGCAATCTCCGGGCTGACGCCCAGCACCAGTAAAAAATTCTCGACAAGCTGATGGCGCTCGCGGCTCTCCTGCGCGAGTTTCTCCCCTTCCGGCGTCAGAAAAACACCGCGCCAGGGGATCATTTCAATTAAGCCCACGGAGGCCAGGCGTTTTAACATTTTAGCGACAGTTGGCTGTGAAACCCCCAGCCTGGCGGCCATATCGACCTGGCGCGCTTCACCAACCTCACGAATCAGATCGGAAATGAGTTCAACATAATCATCAATCAGTTCACGCCGGTGCGCTTCACGGACCTGGCGAAAACCTTCGACATGTTCTTCAACATTCACCAGTTGCGTCGTTTTCCTCATTGTCGGATGACCTGCGCGACGGTTCATTGTACTTCCTCAGTGGGGTGACGCTTCCAGCGCCCGGTTTCGAGAGCGCACATTGTAAACCATAGCTCTGCAAGCACAAAAAATTAACGAAATAGCCATAGCTATACAATATAGCCTGTGCTATATCTGTATGTAATGCAGTCACCCTTCATGGATCGAAGGGATCAAAACTCAGGAGGTCTTATGAACGAATTCAAGAGGTGCATGACCGTGTTTACCCACTCCCCCTTTAAAGTGCGCTTAATGCTGCTGAACATGCTGTGCGATATGTTTAACAACAAACCGCATCAGGACGATAAACCTTCCAACTAAGCGGCGTTGCGGTACGCCGCTTCATTTTCCCGTCACATTCTCGCTGTAAACTGGCTTTCAGCCGCCTTATTCCCGATCTTTTTTACGGATTTGCAATCCCCTTCGCAAAACATCTGCTTAGCAACTGTTGATATTCTTTAGCGCTCGCACTATCTTCTTGCAGCCCTGCACAATTTGCGGCTCGCTGAAGCGGACCCTCATTCCCTCTCCACGCACTGTCAGGCAGGTTATGACCCTTGACGCCAGGGTGAGCACATGGCGTTTTCATCCATGATAGTGACCTATGAATGTAACCCTGATAGATACCGTTGTTACCCGCAGCCGGGCCTTAAGCCCGTGGACGGGTTTTTACTTCTTGCAGTCATTACTGATTAACTTTGCGCTGGGTTATCCCTTTAGTCTGCTCTACGCGGTAGCCTTCACCTGCATTCTGCATGTGCTGTGGCGAGCCGCCCCGCGCGTGCAAAAAACAGTAATCGGGATCTGTTCGCTGGTTGCTGCACTCTATTTCCCGTTCGGTCAGGCTTACGGCTCGCCAAACTTTAATACCCTGCTGGCGCTGCACTCGACCAATATGGAAGAGTCGACCGAGATCCTGACGATCTTCCCGTGGTACAGCTATGTGGTCGGGCTTTTTATCTTCGCGTTGGGCGTTATTGCCATCCGCCGTCAGTCGGGCGAGAAAAAATCCTGGGGTAAGATCGAAATACTCTGTCTGGTGTTCAGCATTGCCGTGGCGTTTGTCGCCCCCATCCAGAATATTCCCTGGGACGGTAAGTTAAGGCTCATCAATATCGGCTATCCGGTTTTCCGCTTCGTTAAAGACGTTGTTGTAAATAATAAAGAGGTTCTCGACGAACAGGCGCGCATGGCTGAGCTTTCCAATATGAAAGACACCTGGAACGTGCTGGCCGTTAAGCCGAAATATCACACCTATGTGGTGGTGATTGGCGAAAGCGCGCGTCGCGATGCAATGGGGGCGTTTGGCGGCCACTGGGACAACACCCCGTTTGCGAGTTCGGTCAAAGGCACTCTGTTTACCGATTATGTCGCGGCCAGCGGCTCAACGCAGAAATCGCTCGGTCTGACCCTTAACCGAGTGGTGGATGGTAAACCGCAGTATCAGGATAATTTTGTCACTCTGGCAAACCGTGCAGGTTATCAGACCTGGTGGTTCTCCAATCAGGGGCAAATTGGCGAATACGATACGGCCATCGCCAGCATCGCCAAACGGGCTGACGAAGTGCAGTTCCTGAAAAACGGCGATTTTGAAGCCGACAAAAACACCAAAGACGAAGCGCTGCTGAAAATGACGGCACAGGTCTTCGCCACCCCGCGCACGCAGCCTCAGCTGATCGTCCTGCACCTGATGGGGTCGCATCCGCAGGCCTGCGATCGGACTGGCGGGAAGTACGCGGAGTTCGTGCAGTCCAAAGAGACCTCGTGCTACCTCTACACCATGACGCAAACCGACGATCTGCTGAGCAAGCTGTACGATCAGCTACGCAATACGGGCGACAGCTTCTCTATGGTCTATTTCTCGGATCACGGGCTGGCGTTTAAAGAGCGTGGTAAAGAGGTGCAGTATCTGGCGCACGATGACAAGTTCCAGCAGAACTTCCAGGTGCCGTTTATGGTGCTGTCGAGTGATGATAAAACGCATCGCGTCATTAAAGCGCGCCGTTCGGCAAATGATTTCCTGCAGTTCTTCTCGCAGTGGACGGGGATTACAGCCGAACAGATAAAAACGGCTTACCCGTTTGTCTCTAACAAGAAAGCTCCCCCAGTGTACGTTACCAACTTCAAGTTACAGAAAGTTGACTACAACCATCTGGGTACGGATATTTTTGATATTAAGAGTAAGTAGCGGTTCGATGCTCTCACCTTGGCCTACGGGGGGAGGGAAAAAGACAAAAAAAATCCGCCACAGTGGGCGGATTTTTTATTTAATCACCGAAGTGATTAGAAGCGGTAACCTACGCCCGCGATCCAGGTGCCAACGTCAACGTTGCGGATACGGCTCTGCTCATAGGAGAAGTCCAGAGCAACGTCCTGGATTGGGTTGAACTGCAGGCCTGCGCCATAGGAGAAGCCGTAGTCGCTGTTGCTTGCAGTGCGGCTTTCGCTCTGGTTTTCAGTCTGCTGGAATTTACCGTAGCCAACACCTACAACACCGTAGATGCTCGCCCAGTCATTCAGACGGTAAGCTGGACCAGCGGTGATACCGTAGTACTGGCCTTTGTTGTATGCGCCGTTTTCAGAACGATCTTTCTCGGTGTAGGTGAAAGAACCGATCACGCCCAGTGGGTTGTTATCCTGCTCGTAGCGATACTTCAGGTTGAAGCCGTTAGCTTTGTTCATCACGCCCTGATAGTCGCTCTGAGCGTAACCACCAGTAACAGTAGAAGTAGCAGCTACAGCGGTACCTGCGGAAACAGCCAGTACAGCGGCCAGTGCTGAAAGACATGCAATTTTTTTCATAACCACCTCAAATGTGCTTCAAGTAAGTCCGTAAGTTTTAAATATATCAAAAAAATTTGCGAAACTCTTTGTGATTCGTGATGTCTAATGAAACCTTTCTTGTAACAGAACGTTTCCAGCCTAAGCTATCTCTTTCAAATCACATGAAATTTTCACTACTTAATGCGCATAGTGCGCGTCTGCGCCGTTACATTCATCCAGATTATTCCTAATCTGACAGGCGATAAATCCACCAGCGCTTAACCATTTTACGGATTTCACGTGGTTTTTTTTCAACAGCGCCTCAACCGTTGCCGCATATTTCCTTTACACTGCAACCTTTACCTCATTTGACATAAGCTGACAGGAGAAAGGATGCCTGGGTTATCCCGCACATCGTCGGTCTGGTTGCCGGTCGCAGTGATACTCATTGCCATGTTGTCCATTCAAAGCGGTGCTTCGCTTGCAAAATCACTTTTTCCTCTGGTCGGTGCGCCAGGGGTGACCGCCCTGCGCATTGTGCTGGGAACGGCGATACTGGTGTTCATTTTCAAACCCTGGCGTTTGCGTTTCAAAAAGGAGCAGCGTTTACCCCTGCTGTTTTATGGACTCTCCCTGGGAGCAATGAACTATCTGTTCTACCTCTCTATTCAGACGATACCACTGGGGATCGCCGTCGCGCTGGAGTTTACCGGTCCGCTGGCGGTGGCGCTTTTCTCCTCGCGACGTCCGGTCGATTTTATCTGGGTCGTGCTAGCCGTTCTGGGCTTATGGTTCCTGCTTCCCCTGGGCCAGAGTGTCGCTGAGATCGATCTGACGGGCGCCGCGCTGGCGCTGGGTGCAGGCGCCTGCTGGGCTGTCTATATTCTCACGGGGCAGCGTGCAGGCGAAGAGCACGGTCCGGCAACGGTGGCGTTGGGTTCTCTGATTGCGGCCATCGTATTTGTGCCCATCGGCATGGCGCAGGCGACGGAATCTATCTGGCAATGGTCCGTCATGCCCATCGGACTGGCAGTCGCGATTCTCTCTACCGCACTCCCCTATTCTCTGGAGATGATTGCCCTTACGCGTCTGCCGACACGCATATTTGGCACCCTGATGAGCATGGAGCCTGCTCTTGCTGCCATTTCCGGGATGGTGTTTCTCGGCGAAACCCTCACGTTGACCCAGACGCTGGCGCTCTGCTCGATTATCGCGGCTTCAATGGGCTCTACGCTCACTATGCGCCCGGAACCTAAAGTTGAAAAGGTGGATATCAGCTAAGGCCATATATTCTGCATGGCTTCCACGCCATGCAGAATAAAGGCCAGAAAGACAGACGTTATAATTTCTTACACACTATGCTCTATTTTCGAAATATCCCTCTACGTTTGTGTCCCCATCCAGCAATTAAGATTGATCTGTATAAATTTAAAAATTACTCATTAATTTCAATAAGTTAAATTCTCAACCCACTTCTCGCTATTAAACCGATAGGCACAGCCAAACCGCAGAGAAAAAATCCGGTGCTATACTTAGTTTCGTAATTACCTGGGACATAAACATCAAGAGGATATGAGATTATGAGTACCGCTAAACTGGTGAAAACGAAAGCGTCTAATCTGCTTTATACCCGTAACGATGTACCGGACAGCGACAAAAAAGCGACCATTGAGTTGCTGAATCGCCAGGTGATCCAGTTCATCGATCTTTCGCTGATCACCAAACAGGCCCACTGGAATATGCGCGGTGCAAACTTTATTGCCGTTCATGAAATGCTGGATGGCTTCCGCACAGCACTGGTTACCCACCTCGATACGATGGCTGAGCGTGCCGTTCAGCTAGGCGGCGTGGCGCTGGGCACCACGCAGGTGATCAACAGCAAAACGCCTCTGAAGAGTTATCCGCTCGATATCCATACCGTTCAGGATCACCTGAAAGAGCTGGCGGACCGCTACGCGATTGTGGCAAACGATGTGCGCAAAGCGATTGGCGAAGCCAAAGATGAAGATACTGCAGATATCTTTACCGCCGCATCCCGCGACCTGGATCAATTCCTGTGGTTCATCGAATCTAACATCGAATAATTCATACGAAATTTCTATCCAACCCTCGCCTTCCGGTGAGGGTTTTGCACATCTATGGTGCACGTTTTTTGCCTGAGACAGTGCAAAAGTGAAAAAAATGTAATAATCACCTCACACAACCGTTAACGGAAGATTGTTTTTTCGTCAGAATTTACGCTAAATATCTCCCCGTCAGTTGAGCCAAACTAAGCGCACCAAAACAGTGCTCCACTTTGGTGCAATAAAACCTCATTGCCCCATTAATTGTGCAATGCATGACATCATCCCCTTTGCAAAACAATAGCTTGTAAAGTTGGCACGATTTTTTCATTGTGCCAGCTGTTCTCGCAGGGGATCGCCCCGTGGATATAAAAGGAAATGCTATGAAGTCTGTATTAAAAGTTTCACTGGCTGCACTTACCCTGGCTTTTGCAGTGTCCTCTCAGGCTGCCGACAAACTGGTTGTGGCGACCGACACGGCGTTCGTTCCGTTTGAATTCAAACAGGGTGATAAATACGTTGGTTTTGATGTGGATCTGTGGGCCGCTATCGCAAAAGAACTCAAACTGGATTACACCCTGAAGCCTATGGACTTCAGCGGCATTATCCCGGCACTGCAAACCAAGAATGTTGATCTGGCGCTGGCAGGTATCACCATTACCGATGAACGTAAAAAAGCGATCGACTTCTCTGACGGCTACTACAAAAGCGGCCTGCTGGTCATGGTCAAAGCCGATAATAACGACGTAAAAAGCGTGAAAGATCTCGACGGCAAAGTGGTTGCGGTGAAGAGCGGCACCGGTTCTGTTGATTACGCGAAAGCAAATATCAAAACCAAAGACCTGCGCCAGTTCCCGAACATCGACAACGCGTACATGGAACTCGGCACCAACCGTGCTGACGCGGTTCTTCACGACACGCCTAACATCCTGTACTTCATCAAAACAGCCGGTAACGGTAAGTTCAAAGCCGTTGGCGAGTCTCTGGAAGCACAGCAGTATGGTATCGCGTTCCCGAAAGGCAGCGACGACCTGCGCACGAAAGTTAACGGCGCGTTGAAAACGCTGAAAGAGAACGGCACCTATAACGAAATCTACAAAAAATGGTTCGGTACCGAGCCTAAATAATAAGACGTAAAAATGACGTTCACTCGGGGGCGACCTTTCGCCCCTGCTATTTTTGAAACACGGTAACAGTAACAGGAAATTATCATGCAGTTTGACTGGAGCGCCATCTGGCCTGCCATTCCTATCTTGCTTGAAGGCGCTAAAATGACTCTGTGGATTTCGGTCCTGGGTCTGGTTGGTGGGTTGATTATCGGTCTTGTCGCCGGTTTCGCTCGCACCTACGGCGGCTGGATCGCAAACCACATCGCACTGGTTTTCATCGAAGTGATCCGCGGTACCCCTATTGTCGTGCAGGTCATGTTCATCTACTTCGCCCTGCCAATGGCATTCACCGACCTGCGCATCGACCCGTTCAGCGCAGCCGTCGTCACCATTATGATCAACTCAGGTGCCTATATTGCGGAAATCACCCGCGGTGCGGTGCTGTCGATTCATAAAGGTTTCAGTGAAGCCGGTCTGGCATTAGGCCTTTCACGTCGCGAAACGATCCGCCACGTTATTCTGCCGCTGGCGCTGCGTCGCATGCTGCCACCGCTCGGCAACCAGTGGATCATTAGCATTAAAGACACGTCGCTGTTCATTGTTATCGGCGTGGCCGAGCTGACCCGTCAGGGTCAGGAGATCATTGCTGGCAACTTCCGCGCGCTGGAAATCTGGAGTGCGGTAGCCGTTGTCTACCTGATCATTACTCTGGTTCTGAGCTTCGTTCTGCGTCGTCTTGAAAGAAGGATGAAAATCCTGTGATTGAATTTAAAAACGTTTCCAAGCACTTTGGCCCAACCCAGGTGCTGCACAATATCGATCTGAATATTAAACAGGGTGAAGTGGTGGTGATTATTGGGCCATCCGGCTCCGGTAAATCCACCCTGCTCCGCTGCATCAACAAGCTGGAAGAGATCACCAGCGGCGATCTTATTGTCGACGGCCTGAAGGTGAGCGACCCGAAAGTGGATGACCGTCTGATTCGTCAGGAAGCGGGCATGGTGTTCCAGCAGTTCTACCTGTTCCCGCACCTGACGGCGCTGGAAAATGTGATGTTTGGCCCACTGCGCGTGCGCGGTGCCAACAAAGCGGCAGCGGAAGCGCTGGCAAAAGACCTGCTGGCGAAAGTCGGTCTGGCTGAACGCGCGCACCACTACCCTTCCGAGCTGTCCGGTGGTCAACAGCAGCGCGTGGCGATTGCCCGCGCCCTGGCGGTCAAACCGAAACTGATGCTGTTTGATGAGCCTACGTCCGCACTCGATCCGGAGCTGCGCCACGAGGTGCTGAAAGTCATGCAGGATCTGGCGGAAGAAGGGATGACGATGGTTATCGTGACCCACGAAATCGGCTTCGCTGAGAAAGTGGCGTCCCGCCTGATCTTTATTGATAAAGGCCGCATCGCGGAAGACGGTAACCCGCAGGAATTGATTGCAAACCCGCCGAGTCAGCGTTTGCAGGAGTTCCTGCAGCACGTATCCTGATCTCTCGCTTTACACGTAAGCCGGGCATGCCCGGCTTTTTTACGCCAGATTGTTCCCAAAAATTCCCCTCCGCGTCCCGACTTCTATACTTATCATTTTGTTCGACATTTTCACCGGAGGACGCCGTGCCGTGGATCCTGTTGCTGTTGATTAGCCTGTTTAGTGCGCCATCGTTCGCCGTCGCGATCCCCGGCGTGACCACCGGAACAACCGCCAGCCAGCAAAATACTCCCCCGCCGGAACCGGATGTCGAACAGAAAAAAGCCGCCTACAGCGCCCTCGCCGACGTCCTTGAGAACGACACCTCCCGGCAGGAACTCATCAGCCAGCTGAGGAAAGTGGCCGCCACGCCGCCGCAGGAGCCGGTGCCTGCTATCACCCCACCCCAGGTGGAGGAGCAAAAAACGGTGCTGGAAAATGTCACCGACGTAAGCCGCCACTATGGGGAAGCCCTCTCCTCGCGCTTTGCTCAGCTCTACCGCAACCTGATTGGATCACCGCATAAGCCGTTTAACCCACACACGTTTACCGCCGCCGCCACGCAGTTCCTGATGCTGGCCGGTGCGGTATTTCTTTTTTACTGGCTGGTGCGCCTGTGCGCGTGGCCGCTGTACCGCAAAATGGGACAATGGGGACGAAGGAAGAATCAGCATAAAAGCAGCTGGCTGCACCTGCCGCTGATGATCGCCTCAGCGTTTATCATCGATTTACTGCTGCTGGCCTTGACGCTGTTTTTAGGCCAGATGCTCGCCGACAGGCTGAACGCGGGCAATAAAACCATCGCCTTTCAGCAGTCGCTTTTCCTGAATGCCTTTGCCCTGATCGAGTTCTTCAAGGCGCTGCTGCGGTTACTCTTTTGTCCGCACGTACCGGAGCTACGTCCCTTCTCAATTCGCGATGCGAGCGCCAGGTACTGGGCGCTGCGTCTGAGCGTGCTCAGCGGGTTGATTGGCTACGGTCTGCTGGTTGCCGTGCCAATCATTTCCAACCAGGTGAACGTCCAGTTTGGCGCGCTGGCAAACGTCATTATCATGATCTGCATTACCGTCTGGTCGCTGTATCTTATCTTCCACAACAAAAAAACCATTACCCAAAGCCTGCTGAATCTGGCCGATCGCTCCCTTTCGTTCTTTAGCCTCTTTATCCGCGCTTTCGCCCTGGTGTGGCACTGGCTGGCAAGCGCCTACTTCATCGTATTGTGCTTCTTCTCGCTGTTCGACCCGGGCAATAGCCTGAAATTTATGATGGGGGCGACGTTCAAAAGCCTCGCCATTATCGGCATCGCGGCGTTTGTGTCGGGGCTGCTGTCGCGCTGGATTTCGAAAACCATCACCCTGTCGCCGCAGGTACAGCGTAATTACCCGGAACTGCAAAAACGGGTAAACGGCTGGATGTCGGTATCGCTGAAGGTGGCGCGCATCCTCACCGTCTGCGTGGCGATCATGCTGCTCCTGAATGCCTGGAGCCTGTTTGATTTCTGGAACTGGCTGCACAACGGTGCGGGTGAGAAAACGGTCGACATCCTGATTCGCATCGCGTTGATTTTGTTCTTCTCTGCCGTCGGCTGGACGCTGCTGGCGAGCCTTATCGAGAACCGTCTGGTGTCGGATATTCACGGCCGTCCCCTGCCCAGCGCTCGGGCAAGAACGCTGTTAACGTTGTTCCGTAACGCGCTGGCGGTCATTATCAGTACCATCACCATCATGATTGTGCTGTCGGAAATCGGGGTGAATATCGCCCCGCTGCTGGCCGGTGCCGGTGCCCTGGGCCTGGCGATCTCCTTCGGGTCGCAAACGCTGGTGAAGGATATTATTACCGGCATCTTTATCCAGTTTGAGAACGGGATGAACACGGGCGATCTGGTAACCATAGGGCCGTTAACCGGCACCGTTGAGAGGATGTCCATCCGTTCAGTTGGCGTGCGCCAGGACACCGGGGCGTACCACATCATTCCCTGGTCCTCGATAACCACCTTCGCCAACTTTGTGCGCGGCATTGGTTCCGTGGTGGCGAACTACGATGTGGATCGTCATGAGGATGCCGATAAAGCGAAGCAGGCGCTGCGCGATGCGGTAGAAGAGCTGATGCAGATGGAGGATATTCGCGGGCTGCTGATTGGCGAGCCGTCATTTGCCGGCATTGTCGGGCTGACGAACACGGCGTTTACCCTGCGCGTGTCGTTCACCACCCAGCCGCTGAAGCAGTGGACGGTGCGCTTTGCCCTCGACAGCATGGTGAAAAAACACTTCGATCTGGCGAACGTGCGGATGCCCGTACAGACGTATCAGGTACTGCCGCCGCCCGCAGCGCCGCTCCCTCCGCAGGAGCCGACGCTGTAGTCTTTTTGCCCGTGACGCGTAGCGATCCGGGCCTACGGGTTCAGGCCTGCTTTTTGCGTTTGTTGTTGTCCATAAACGACCAGGCGATAAAGCGGCTTTGCTTCTGGCCCTGCGCCATCTCTTTTTTCACCACTTTTACGGCGCCCGCCTCGGTCAGGGCGCGGTAAAGTGGCGGCAGGTTATCTCCGCGGGATACCAGCGTCGTGAACCACTTAACCTGACGGCCAAACTGTTTGCTTTCCGCAATCATGCGCAGGATAAACGCCACTTCGCCCCCTTCACACCAGAGCTCCTGCTGCTGACCACCGAAATTCAGCGCGGCATCCTCAGCCTGACCCAGGTTGCGGCGCTTGCGCTCGCTGCCCGCACGGGCCGATGCCGCCGAATCATGGAAAGGTGGATTGCACATCGTGGCGTCATAGCTTTCGTTTTTGTGAATAATGCCGTTGAAGATCGAAGCCGTATCTTTCTGACGACGCAGGCGAATGGCGCGGCTTAATCCCGGGTTAGCGTTGATAATCGCCTGGGCGCTGGCAAAGGCCTCGTCACCGATTTCACTTCCGGTAAAGCGCCACTGGTATTCATGCGCGCCAATCAGCGGGTAAATCAGGTTTGCCCCGGTGCCAATATCCAGAATAGTGGCCTGCTGTGGAACAACACCCTCATTACCTTCGGCAAGAAGGTCGGCAAGGTGGTGAATGTAATCAACCCGGCCCGGTACGGGTGGACAGAGAAAGCCTTCCGGAATATCCCATTGAGCCACACCGTAAAAATGCGCCAGCAGGGCTTTGTTCAGCATTTTCACCGCATGCGGGTCAGCAAAGTTGACCGAGGGCTCACCCGCTGGGGTCTGAACTAGGTAGTCCTGCAGCGGCGGGCAGCTCAGGCATAACGCGTTCATGTCGTAGCGGCTGCGGTGGCGATTTCGCGGGTGTAATCCCGGCTTTTGGGCAGTCATGGCATTCTCCTTTAAACAGCGGCGTAAGATACCCTGTGCTGGCTCAACGGTAAATCTTTCTCTGCGGCGCTTAGAAACTCGCCATAAATCAAGCACCTTTATGTCTATGATCCGTCAGCGAATTGTCAACTTATATCGTTCAAAAAATAAGCAGATCATCATCAAATATTTGCGCTAAGTCACACTCGTCAGGCTTCTAAACTTAAGGGGAATCACCTGTTGTTTCCTCATGAGGATGTGATTATGAAAAAGTACCTGACCCTTGCTGTTATCGCAGCCGCCCTGACGACCGCGTCATTTTCTGCCATGGCCGTTCAGTCGCTGACCCAGAGTACCGACACCAGCCAGCTTCGTCCTGCGGGCACCGTTTCGGTTAGCCGCGCCAGTAACCTTGACGATCTACAGGCTAAACTTGCTGAAAAAGCCCGCCAGGAGGGTGCAAAAGGATTCGTGGTGAACTCCGCTGGCGGAGACAACCATATGTACGGCACCGCGACCATCTATAAATAATCTTTCTCTTCCACAAGACTGCATCTGCCCAAGGGTGCAGTTCTCTTCTCCCTTCGCCTTGATTGTTCATTTTTTAACCCCATAGTGAACGTATACCATAAACCGATTTCAGGAGGGCGCTATGGCTTCCGGCTGGGCAAATGACGACGCTGTTAACGAACAGATCAACAGTACTATTGAAGATGCGGTTGCGCGTGCCCGCGGTGAAATTCCGCGCGGCGAAAGCCTAACTGAATGTGAAGAATGCGGAGACCCCATTCCGGAAGCGCGCCGAAAAGCCATTCCCGGCGTAAGGCTTTGTATTACCTGTCAGCAGCATAAAGATTCGAAAAACTCATCGCACTCGGGATATAATCGCAGAGGTTCGAAAGACAGCCAGCTACGTTGACTTTCCTTTACCTAAGCTAACCGCGCACTCCCCTAGCTTTACGCTCACGATTTTTAGCGAACCGCGTAGCAAAATGTGCCCTTCATTTCACTTCTGTAAAGCGTATCCGCAAGAAGTGTAAAGGGGTGATTTGATTTTATTAATATTCAATAAGTTATTTGTCATTCAATTTTTTTGAGCAACCACGTCAATTCTCTTCGATTTTATCTCTCGAAAAAAACCGTGATACTTATCACATCGACGGAACATCGTCCCCTTAACAGAAACACCTGCGAGAGATTAATTATGAAAACCATCAAATATGCTGTAGCTGCTGTTGCCCTGTCCGCTCTGTCTTTCGGCGCTTTCGCTGTCGAGCCTGTCTCTTCTACTCAGGCACAGAACATGAATAAAGTCGGTGTGGTCAGTGCTGATGGCGCCACCACGCTGGACGGCCTGGAAGCCAAACTGGCTGAAAAAGCCGCTGCTGCTGGTGCAAGTGGATACACCATTACTTCCGCTAACGGTAATAACAAGCTGAGCGGTACCGCGGTTATCTACAAGTAATCGACTGAATGAATGCTGTCCCCTCGCCATACCCTCTGGTGAGCTGCTCCACCCTCATTGACCCTGTTGTTGTTACCCTTGCTTGCCCGTCCGCCACTGGACGGGCTTTTTTTTGTCTAAAACGCCTGCGCCACACGTTCAAGCCCGGCCTGGACAGATTCCACTTCGCCGGTTGCCAGCAAACAGCAGGCCATTTGCAGCTTAATCGAATGCGGAACAGGAACATTTCCGGCGAGGCACTGCTCAATCCAGTGGGCTGTAGTATGGGGATCTTTTGCCTCAGGCAATATCACGCCGGTATTCTCTTCCCCACGCTCAAGAATGGCGCGCGTACCTGAAGAATCAATCAGCATGACCTGCGGGCAGCGCTGCGGGTTCGCATAAACCTCGCCTTCCGTGCCGTGCATCAATAGCGCCCTTGCGCCAATTGCCTCAAAGAATTGCCCCACTCGCGCCACGTATTCCGGGTGCGAGACGCTGGAGAGACGCAGGGCGGCATCTTCACCAAACGGCGTGGCCAGTTTTGCCAGGGTGTGCGCGCTGTTGCGCACGCCCATGCGCCAGCGCATATCGAGTTGCTTCTCCAGCGGCGGGCAGAGCGTGCCGACCGGGATATAAACAGGCTGATGGCCATCCAGCTTAGCCTGCGCCTGACCGGCATGACGCGTTGGTTCAATCCCCAACATCCCGAAAATGGTCTCCGTCAGCACGCGGGTGGGATCTTCGCTTACGCCGTGCACCACCACCGGGAATCCCAGCTTGTGTAATAAGATAGCGAGCAGCGGAGTTAAATTTGCCTGCTTGCGCGCACCGTTGTAGCTCGGGATCACGATCGGCATAGGTTTTGCCACCGGCGGCGTTAAGCGCAGCGTTTGTGCCTGCATGGCTTCATAGAAGCCATGCATCTCCGCTTCACCTTCGCCTTTAATACGCAGCGCAATAAGGATACCGCCCAACTCAAGCTCCGGAACCTCGCCGTTAAGCATACGGGTGTAAAGCGCGCGAGCAGTTTCATGGTCCAGGTCGCGGGCATGGTGCTTCCCACGCCCTACCTCTTTGATAATTTTACGATAATCCACGACATTTCTCCTTACAGCAAGTTATCAACAATATAGCCCTGATAATGACTCCGCCGTTAGTTTTTTTGGCCGCCCTGCTGAATTTTATAATTAATTGTTTTGTTGAGGAAATTTATTTTGCAAGAATTAATTGAATTATTTGGAAGCCGCGCGGGACCTTTCCCAGCCCGAGTTTTCTGATTAAATAACCAGCGGTGAGTAGTTGAGACATAACTTCGAATAATGCGTGATGCAGAAGTCGAAAGGAGAAATATACAGGTTTAAATATGAAAAAAGTCACTTTAGGTTTATTCATTATTGCCGCGCTGGGATGCTCTGCATCTTCGTTCGCAGCATCCACCGGTGAAGGGCAAATTAACTTCACAGGTGAAATTATCGATTCCGCCTGTCAGGTCGTTAACGGCTTAAGCAGTCCGCTGAATGTTGCGCTGGGCAAAGTATCCAAAACAACATTTACTGGTGTAGGCTCTACCAGCACCTTAACGAAATTTGATATTCAGTTAAAAGACTGCCCGGAAACGGTCACGTCTGCAGCCATTAATTTCGGTGGTACGCCAGATGCGGACAATAACACCACGCTGTCTTTGACCCCGGGTGCGACGACTGCAACTGGCGTGGCGATTCAGCTGGTTGATTCTTCCGAACAGCCTGTCAGTTTATATACGCCTTCAAAGCAGTATCCTTTAGCTGCTGGAACGACGGTAAATAATCTGGAGTTTGGCGCGCGTTATATTCAGACTCAGGCATCGATCACTGCCGGCCAGGCTAATTCAGCCTCTACTTTTACAGTGATTTATAACTGATACGACCAATGAGGAGATATTCGTCTTCATGCGAAGGCTAATATTTCCTCTTTCATTGAGACAGATTTATGCGACACAGTTATTTATTAAGCGCACTTTTACTGACCGCAGTAACAGCCCATGCAGGTGTGATTATTAATGGCACTCGACTGGTTTATCAGGGAGAGAAAAAAGAGTCTTCGATTGGGATTTCCAATCCGGATGAGATTAACTATCTGGTACAGTCCTGGGTAGATACCGGTTTGAAAAAAGGCGGTAAAGCGCCATTTCTGATTACTCCACCTCTGTTCCGTCTGAACGCTAAAGAAGATAACGTGTTGCGTGTGGTTCGTACCGGCGGAAATATGCCAGAAGACCGCGAGTCGTTGTACTGGTTAAATATTAAAGCCATTCCTTCTTCAAGCCATGAAGAGGGCATTAATACATTACAAATAGCCATTAATACCCGAATTAAATTGCTGTATCGCCCTGCATCGATTAAAGGCAAACCCGAAGAAGTTGCTGACAAACTGGAATGGCACCGCGAAGGCAATGATCTGGTGGTAAACAACCCCACGCCTTTCTATATGAATTTCCAGAGCGTTACGCTGAACGGCCAAAAAGTGGCAAAAGCGACCTGGGCTGTGCCAAATACCTCTACCCGCTTTGCTCTTCCGACAAATATGAGCGGTAACACCGTAAGCTGGTCGGTCATTACCGATTACGGAAGCATCAGTAAAACCTGGTCTGCATCCGTTCGTTAATACTCTGTTGACGCCTGAATAATCATGTACAGCACAAATAAGCCGCTATTACGTCGACTGCGTGAAATGCTGCCCACTTTTTTTGGAATAGCGGTGACATGCTGCGCGCTGCAGGCCCACGCTGATGATTATTTTAACCCTGCCCTGCTGGATATTGATAATCCAGAACAGGCAAAGACCGATCTCTCTGTTTATGAAAAAGGTCCCGGTCAGGCGCCAGGTAAATACCAGGTCACGGTGTTCGTCAATAACAATAAAATCGACACACGTGACGTCCTTTTTACATTAAAAAAAGATGCCCAGGGAGATGATTCCCTGCAGCCTTGCCTGAGTCTGGATGAATTAACGCGTCTGGGCATCAAAACCAAAGATTATCCAAAGCTGGCGGCAAAAGGGGAATGCGCGGACCTCAGCGCCATTCCTTCGGCCTCGGCAACTTTCCGCATCAAAAACCAGCAACTACTGCTGAGTATTCCCCAGTCGGCTCTGGGCCAGGTGCCTCGCGGCTACATCGATCCGAAAGAGTATGACGAAGGGATCACCGCGGGCATCCTGAACTATAGCGTTAACGCCAGCCAAAGCCGCGCTCGCCAGCAAGGGGAAGCGGACAACAGCAGCCAGTTTATTAACCTGCGCCCCGGTTTTAACATTGGTGCCTGGCGCGTGCGTAATTACAGCACCTGGAACCACAATTCGGATGGCGGTCAGGACGACGGCAAGCTGAACACGGTCTATACCTATGCCCAGCGCGATATCGTGGGGCTGAAGAGCGAGCTGACAGTGGGACAGAGCAGCACCCAGGCCGACGTTTTCGACAGTGTCTCTTACACTGGCGCACAGCTGGCTACCGAAAGCGACATGCTGCCGGACAGCGAGCGCGGGTATGCCCCGGTGGTACGCGGTACGGCGCACAGTAACGCCCAGGTGGTGGTTCGCCAGAATAGCTACGTTATCTACCAAAACACCGTCGCCCCAGGCGCGTTTGAGATTAACGATCTCTACCCTACCGGCAGCAGCGGCGATCTGAACGTCACGGTAAAAGAGACCGACGGCAGCGAGAGTCATTTCGTGGTTCCGTTTGCCTCCGTGCCTGTGCTGCAGCGGGAAAAACACCTGAAGTACAGCGTCGCTGCGGGGCGCTACCGTTCATACGATAAAGAGGTTGAGAAGACACCTTTCACCCAGGGCAGCGCCATCTATGGCCTGTCACACGGCGTCACCGTTTACGGCGGTACGCAACAGAGTTCGCATTACCACTCCGCCGCGCTCGGCGCAGGGAAAAACTTTGGCGACCTCGGAGCGTTCTCCCTGGACGTTACCCGCGCCAAAGCGTTACTGAAAAAGCGCAAAACCAGCAAAGGGCAATCCCTTCGTCTGCGCTATAGCAAAAATTTTACCGCGACCGGCACTAACTTTTCGCTGGCGGGTTATCGCTACAACAGCAAAGGCTTTTATACCCTGCAGGACACCATGGAGTCCTGGACCAGTGCAAACGACTGGTCCGCTCCACAGCAGCGCCGCTCGCGGGCGGAGGCCACCATCGACCAGACCCTGGGCGACAAGCGGGGTTCGGTGACGCTAAGCCTGGTGAAAGAGCGTTACTGGAGCCAGAGTCAGGATATGACCTCCCTGAGCGTTAACTACAACAACAGCTGGCACGGCGTGAGCTATAGCCTGAGCTACAGCGTCAATAAAAACAGCAACGACACGGACGAGGACGGTAAATCCATCAGCTATGACCGACAAATCGGCCTCAACGTGTCGGTTCCACTCGACCGCTGGCTGCCTAACACCTGGGCAAACTACAGCCTGAACAACAGTAAAGACGGCACCACCCACAACCTGGGCCTGAATGGTACCGCGCTGGAGGGAGACAAGCTGAGCTGGAACGTTCAGCAGGGGCTGGACAGCGCCAATAACAACACCGCCACCAGTATGAATGCGGATTACAAAGGCACCTACGGTGAAGTGCACGGCGGCGTAAGCCAGGACAGCCATCAGCACACCGTGAACGCCGGGATCCAGGGCGGCATTGTCGCCCACTCTGACGGCATCACCTTCGGTCAGACCCTGGGAGAAAACGTGGTGCTGATTAAAGCGCCGGGCACGCATGGCACACACGTTGCCAACCAGACGGGCGTGGAAACGGACTATCGCGGCTATACGCTGGTGCCGTTTGTCACTCCGTGGCATCACACCCCAATTTCGCTGGACACGGAGACACTGCCAGAAGATGCCGACGTGACGCACGCCTCGCAGACGGTTACGCCAACACGCGGCGCGATAGTTCGCGCCAGCTTCGATACTCGCGTGGGCAACCGCGTCTTAATGACGCTGGCCAGGAAAGACAAACCGCTGCCCTTCGGCGCAACGGTCACCACGGAAGATAAGAGCAGTGAATTTATCGTCGGTAACGATGGACTGGTGTATCTCACCGGACTGCCGCAGCACGGACGCCTTTTCGTTTCCTGGGGCAAGGAGGGAAGCGAGCATTGCGTCGCCGATTACGCCCTGATGCAAGAGAAGGATAACACCAACATTATTAACGCTGCGGCGCAGTGTCACTGATTAACACCGGACCGATCATGATGCAGATAGCAAAATCATTTTTCTTACTTTTAGTTCTGGCGACGGCGGCACTCTTTATGCCGCACGCGAAAGCTTCTTGCCAATCGCCGAGCCTGCCCGCGCTACTATCATTAACGTCGATTTCAGTCTCCACCAGCCTGCCCGTAGGTTCGACCATTCCGGGAACTGAACGCACCGTGCAAATATCGGGAAACTGTTACTACGCGCCAGATGCGGGTCAGCCAATCATCGCGTGCTACAACGGCTTCGGCAAAGAGATCCCCGGGCTCCCTGGCGTCTATGAAACAGGCGTTGCTGGTATCGGCATCTCGCTAAGAAATGATAAAGGACAGCGCGTGACTGGCGCGGCGGACCAGATTTGTTCGGCGAACGTGCCCGTAGGCCAGGTCTCCGGTACGATAAACAGCGACTCTACCATCCCCTTTAGCTTTGACGTGATGCTGGAACTGGTAAAAACCAGCGAAACCGTGGCTTCAGGCGCACTGACGATGAGCAATACGCAATTCAACCTTGAAGTTGGACGCAATGAGGCCCTGGGTGACCCTAATACCCTCTCTTACTCAGGTAATGTTCAGGTAAAAGCAGTGACCTGTTCGGTGTCACCTAAATCCCTGACCGTAACGCTGGGTGATTTTCCGGTGAGCCGTTTTACCGGTCCGGGAACCCTGGTCTCACAGTCGGTATTCAATATCGGCATGCTCTGCGATCGGGATGTACAGCCGGAAATGATGATCACCAGTGCCAATGGCTATGAAACGAATTTTCCCGGCGTGATCAAATTAACGCCGGAAAGCGGCGTCGCCACCGGCGTGGGGGTGAAAATGCTCTTTAACGGTCAGATACCTGTTTTCGGGCAATATATGAATACCTTTACCGCCTATGCCAATGTCCAGTCGCAATATCCCTTCAGCGTCTCTTACGAACAAACCAGTTCGGAGGTGACGCCCGGAACGGCGAATGCCGTCGCAACCATTACGGTAGCCTACAAATGAAAACGTTAATAACCCTTTTACTGCTTGGAGTGGCCAGCCAGAGCCTGGCGGAAGAAATTCAACTCGATGTTCGCGGAAACATTTACGCCAACGCCTGCCAGGTGGACAGCGCCAGCCAGAACCTGACGGTCAATCTGGGCAACGCGAATACCGGCGATTTTAAGGATGTGGGCGATACCGGACAATGGAAATCATTCGACTTAACCCTGTCAAAATGCCCAACCACTTCCGTGCTGGCCACGGCCACCTTTCACGGTCAGCCAGACAGCCTTCATCCGACTAAATTCGCCAGCACCGGAACCGCGAAAGGACTGGCGCTGGAGCTTGCCGACCCGCAGGATCAGATCTCGCTTGCCCCGGACGCCAGCTTCAGCGTGCTGATCAACCAGAACAATCACACGGCGGATTTCCCGCTGGCCGCTCGCTATTACGCCACCTCATTGCCGGTCACGGCAGGAACGTTCAGCAGCGTGGTACAGGTAACCTTCATTTACCAGTAGGACTGCGCCCCTTAGCACGGATGCTTTTCTTGCGCCCGGCGGCTGGCTTTGCCGGGCGTTTTTTTATCTCGGGCACCTCCGGCTGTTCGATCGGGAAGATCGGCAGAGCGTTCAGTAGCCGTTGGCCGTAATTTTTGGTGAGCAGACGTTTGTCATAAATCACCACCTCCCCCCAGCAGCCGTGGCTACGAATCAAGCGACCGACCTGCTGAATCAGGTTAAACGATGCCGCAGGTAAACTCTGCACCTCAAACGGATAGCGGTTGAGGCTTTTCAGCCATTCCCCTTCGGTGATCACCACCGGGCTGTCGATAGGCGGGAAGGCGATTTTATGGATATGCACCTGCGTCAGGTAATCGCCCTTCAAATCCAGACCTTCCGCGAAGGACTGTAATCCCACCAGCACGCTGCGCTCGCCGTTATCAATGCGTTTGCGGTGCGTTTCCACCAGCCGGTAGCGCGGCTGATCGCCCTGGACCAGCAGCAATAAACGCAGATCGGTGACGTGCTCCAGGAAGCGCTGCATCGCGCGTCCGCTGGCAAACAGCACCAGCATGCCAGGGTATTTCCTGCTCTCAACCTGTTCGCGGAAGTAGGCCGCCATTTCCGCAATGTGCTGCTCTTCATTGTCGATGAGCGGCTCGAATTTCATGCGCGGGATCACCAGCTTACCCTGCTCGCAGTGGTTAAACGGCGAGTCCAGCGCGACAAAACGATCGCCCGCTTTCTCTTTCAGGCCGCTCATCTCCTGCAGCCGCGAGAAGCTGTTCAGGGAGCGCAGCGTGGCGGAGGTCACCACCACATGCGGCACGCTGCGCCAGATGAGCTTTTCCAGCTGATCGGCCACGCGGATGCCCACGCAGTGGAAAAAGAGATGCACCTGGCCGTCCCGCACTTCACGGGTGGCCCATTTGGTGACCGGCGCGCCCGACGCCTGCGCCATCGAGGCCAGCCGCCAGAGCTTGCTCTGCGCTTCGAACATCCCCAGCGCACGGTTCATTTGCAGAAGGATACGGTGCAGGCGAACAACGTCATGGGTGCCGGTTTTCTCGCTGAGATCGTTTAAGAACATCTCCGCCAGCCCGCGCAGCTTTTCGAGGTGCTTCGCCAGCTGCTGGCAGATCTCCATCACCTCGTCCGGCAGTTCGCCCATAGCAAAGCGGTGTTCGGCCTCCTGGGTTGCCGGAAGATAAAGATTCAGGATGTTGTTCAGAGACGAGATAAGGCTGTATACCTCTTCACAGTGGTCGCTCAGACGCTCCGGTACCGCCAGCGGCGGCGTGGTTTTCGGGCGGAACTGCTCCATGCAGGTGGCGACAAGCTTGCAGAAGAGATCCAGCTGCAGGCGGAACCAGGGCGCGGTAATTTCCGCGCTCATCTCCAGCGCGTCGCGCGCCACGTCGGGCAGATGGTGTCCTTCGTCGAGCACCAGCAGCAGGTTTTTCGGCTCCGGCAGCACCGCTTCGCTCTCCAGCGCCGCCATCACCAGGGCGTGGTTAGCCACCACCACTTCGGCTTCCTGAATTTCGCGCCGCGCGACGAAGAACGGGCATTCGCGGTAGTAGTGACAGTTGCGGTTCAGACAGCTGGCTTTGTCGGTGCTGAGCCTGCGCCACAGATCGTCGCTGATGGCTTTATCGGTGTGATCGCGCAGGCCGTCCCACTTATAGCCATCAAGATCGCCTTTAAGCGTTGCGCAGAGCTCCTGCTCGGCTTTGTTGTTTGGCGTGAGATCGTCGCCGAGGAACGCCAACAAATCCTGTTGCGACGCCTCGCTGCTGGCAAGCCCTGCCAGATTACGCGGGCAGACGTAGCGCCCACGGCCGAAGGCGGCCGTAAACCGCAGGTCGGGGATGATTTTGCGCAGCAGCGGTAAATCTTTACTAAAGATCTGGTCCTGCAAGGCCACGTTGGCGGTGCTGACCACCAGCGTTTTGTCCTCCTCCCGCGCGATGGCGATGCCGGGAATGAGATACGACAGGGTTTTCCCGACGCCGGTCGGGGCTTCAATCGCCAGATGTCGCCCGTCGTCCCCGGCGAGCGTTTTTGCCACGTCAGCAATCATCTGCCGCTGCGGCGCTCGGGGGATAAAGTCGGGGATCTGCTGTTGTAGCGCCTTATACCATGCGCCAATTTGCGCTTTCAGCGCAGCGGTTAAAGCCATCGGAAAACCTGAAACACTGTATAAACAGCCACTATTGTGGCACTTTCTCTTCTCTGCCGCAAAAAGAAAAGCCCGGCTTTACGACCGGGCTTCCATATTACTGCGGGTTAGCAGGCTTGCGCGGGCGGCGTCGACGCTGCCCTTCCCCTGCCGGCTTGCCTTCGCCGCTGCGCCAAGGGTTTTCGCCGGCCGGTTTGCCGTCGTTGCTACGACGCGGCGGTTTGCCGGATGACTTCGGCGCGCCACCTTCGGCACGACGCGGCTGCTGGCCGCGACCGCCGCCGCCCTGACCGCGACCGCCCTGGCGACCGTTCTGAATCGGCTCGGCTTTGATTGACGGGTCCACTTCATAGCCCGGGGTTTCGATACGCGGAATCTCTTTCTTCAGCAGGCGTTCGATATCACGCAGCAGCTTGTGCTCGTCAACGCAAACCAGAGAGAGCGCTTCACCGGTGGCCGCCGCACGGCCGGTACGGCCGATACGGTGCACGTAATCTTCCGGCACGTTTGGCAGCTCGTAGTTCACCACGTGCGGCAGCTCTTCAATGTCGAGGCCACGGGCAGCGATGTCGGTGGCCACCAGCACGCGGATGTCGCCGGACTTGAAGTCCGCCAGCGCACGGGTACGCGCACCCTGGCTCTTGTTACCGTGGATCGCAGCGCTGCGGATGCCGTCTTTGTTCAGCTGTTCAGCCAGGTGGTTGGCACCGTGCTTGGTGCGGGTAAAGACCAGCACCTGCTGCCAGTTGCCCTGGCCTATCATCTGGGAGAGCAGTTCCCGCTTGCGCTTTTTATCAACAAAGTGAACGTGCTGCGTCACCTGCTCGGAGGCGGTGTTGCGGCGCGCCACTTCCACTTCCAGCGGGTTATGCAGCAGCTTTTCCGCCAGCGCCTTGATCTCGTCGGAGAAGGTGGCGGAGAAGAGCAGGTTCTGACGACGCGCAGGCAGCTTGGCCAGCACGCGACGAATATCATGGATGAAGCCCATGTCGAGCATGCGGTCGGCTTCGTCCAGCACCAGAATTTCAATGCTATCGAGCTTCACCGCGTTCTGGTGTTCGAGATCAAGCAGACGGCCCGGCGTTGCTATGAGCACGTCCACGCCGCCGCGCAGCTTCATCATCTGCGGGTTGATGCTGACGCCACCGAAAACCACCAGCGAGCGAATGTTGAGATAGCGGCTATAGTCACGCACGTTCTCGCCAATCTGCGCGGCCAGCTCGCGGGTTGGGGTGAGGATCAGGGCACGAACCGGACGACGGCCTTTGGCGTGCGGCTGATTTTTTACCAGAAGCTCTAACAGCGGCAGGGTAAAGCCCGCGGTTTTACCGGTGCCGGTCTGGGCGCTGGCCATCAGATCACGTCCCTGAAGAACGGCGGGGATCGCCTGCTGCTGGATTGGGGTTGGCTCAACGTAGCCCTGCTCTGCGATCGCGCGCAGAATTTCCGGGTTCAGGCCAAGGGAATCAAAAGACATAAAAACTCCGAACCGCCCCGACCATCACAGGTGTAGTTTTCAGGGAGATATAACAATTGAGAGGACAAAAACCACAATGTCGCGAAGGAGCGGAGTGTAGCAGCTTTTGTGACGTGGCGCATAAAATATCCCTCCGCATTCCCTCGACGTTAGCGGGAATCAGGCATAATCTTAATCAATCGATTGATTAATTCTTAATGCCGCCATGAATACCACACCCACAACAACCAAAGGTGAACAGGCCAAAAACCAGCTTATCGCCGCCGCGCTGGCGCAGTTTGGTGAGTACGGCCTGCATGCAACCACACGCGATATCGCGGCGTTGGCCGGGCAGAACATTGCGGCTATTACCTACTATTTTGGTTCAAAAGAAGATTTATATCTCGCCTGCGCCGAGTGGATTGCCGATTTTATCGGCACGCAGTTTCACCCACACGTAGAGGAAGCCACCGCGCTGCTCGGCCAGCCGTCGCCCGATCGCGAGGCCATCCGCCAGCTGATCCTCAATGCCTGTAACAACATGATCCGCCTGCTGACGCACGACGATACGCTCAACCTGAGCAAGTTTATCTCCCGCGAGCAGCTCTCCCCCACTGCCGCCTACCAGCGGGTACACGATCGGGTCATTGCTCCGATGCATACCCACCTGACCCGGCTGATCGCCGCCTATACCGGGCGGGACGCCAGTGATACCGAGACAATTTTGCATACCCACGCCCTGCTGGGTGAAATCCTTGCCTTCCGTCTGGGCAGGGAAACCATCCTGTTACGCACCGGCTGGACACAATTTGATGAGGATAAAGCCGCGCAGATAGGCGAGGTGATCGCCTGTCATCTCGATCTGATCCTGCAAGGCTTAACGCAAAGGAGCCTGAAGTCATGAAAAAACCTGTCGCCATCATTCTGGTGGTCGTTGTTTTGCTTGCCGCAGGCGTCGGTGGATGGCTGTGGTATCAAGGCCATCAGGATAAAGGCCTGACGCTGTACGGTAACGTGGATATTCGCACGGTGAACATGAGCTTCCGCGTAGGCGGTCGTCTCGCCTCGCTGAGCGTTGACGAAGGCGATGCCATTAAAAGCGGGCAGACGCTGGGGATGCTGGACAAAGCGCCCTATGAGAATGCGCTGCTGCAGGCCAAAGCAGGCGTGTCCGTCGCCCAGGCACAGTATGACCTGATGCTGGCCGGCTATCGCGACGAAGAGATTGCCCAGGCTGCCGCCGCCGTTAAGCAGGCGCAGGCCGCCTATGTCTACGCGCAGAACTTCTACGCGCGCCAGCAGGGGCTGTGGAAAAGCCGCACCATTTCCGCCAACGATCTGGAAAATGCGCGTTCGTCCCGCGACCAGGCGCAGGCAACGCTAAAATCCGCGCAGGATAAGTTAAGCCAGTACCACACCGGTAACCGCCCGCAGGATATCGCCCAGGCGAAAGCCAGCCTTGAACAGGCGCAGGCGCAGCTGGCGCAGGCAGAGCTCGATCTGCACGACACCACCTTAATCGCACCGTCTGACGGTACGCTGATGACCCGCGCCGTGGAGCCGGGCAGCATGCTCAGCGCGGGCAGCACCGTCTTAACGCTATCTCTGACTCGCCCGTTCTGGGTGCGCGCCTACATTGATGAACCCAATCTCGGCCAGATGCAGCCGGGCCGCGAGCTGCTGCTCTATACCGACGGTCGCCCGGACAAGCCGTATCACGGCAAAGTGGGCTTTGTCTCCCCTACCGCCGAATTCACGCCGAAAACCGTTGAAACACCGGACCTGCGTACCGACCTGGTGTATCGCCTGCGCATCATCGTGACCGATGCGGACGACGCGCTGCGCCAGGGCATGCCCGTCACCGTAAAAGTAGACAACGGGGAACGACATGAATGACGCGGTTATTCAGCTCAACAATCTGGTTAAACGCTTCGCGGGAATGGACAAACCGGCCGTCGCGCCGCTGAACTGCACTATCCGGAAAGGCTATGTGACCGGGCTGGTCGGCCCGGACGGCGCGGGGAAAACCACGCTGATGCGGATGCTGGCGGGACTGCTGAAGCCGGATGAAGGCTCGGCCAGCGTGCTGGGCCTGGATCCGATTAAAGACGACGGCGCGCTCCACGCCATGCTCGGCTATATGCCGCAGAAGTTTGGCCTGTATGAAGATCTGACGGTGATGGAAAACCTGAACCTGTACGCCGACCTGCGCAGCGTTACCGGCGAAACGCGACAGAAAACCTTCGCCCGCCTGCTGGAGTTTACCTCCCTCGGCCCGTTCACCGACCGGCTGGCGGGCAAGCTCTCCGGTGGGATGAAGCAGAAGCTGGGGCTTGCCTGCACGCTGGTTGGCGAGCCAAAGGTGCTGCTGCTGGACGAGCCCGGCGTCGGCGTGGATCCGATTTCGCGACGAGAACTGTGGCAGATGGTGCACGAGCTGGCGGGTGACGGGATGCTGATCCTCTGGAGCACCTCCTACCTCGACGAAGCGGAGCAGTGCCGTGACGTGCTGCTGATGAACGAAGGCGAACTGCTTTATCAGGGCGAGCCTACGACGCTGACGCAGAGCATGGCCGGGCGCAGCTTCCTGCTGCACAGCCCGCAGGAGTCCAACCGCAGGCTGCTGCAGCGGGTGCTCAAACTGCCGCAGGTCAGCGACGGGATGATTCAGGGCCGCTCGGTACGGGTGATCCTCAAAAAAGAGACCACAATCGACGATATTCGCCATGCGCCCGGCATGCCGACGATAGAGATGGAAGAGACCGCGCCGCGCTTTGAGGACGCGTTTATCGACCTGCTGGGCGGCGCGGGCACGTCAGAATCGCCGCTTGGGGCGATTCTGCACACGGTGGAAGGCACGCCGGGCGAAACGGTGATCGAAGCCAAATCCCTCACCAAAAAGTTCGGGGATTTCGCCGCCACCGATAACGTGAATTTTGCCGTGAAGCGCGGCGAGATTTTTGGCCTGCTCGGGCCGAACGGTGCGGGAAAATCGACCACCTTTAAGATGATGTGCGGCCTGCTGGTGCCGACGTCCGGCAAGGCGCTGGTGCTGGATATGGACCTGAAGGTCAGCTCCGGCAAGGCGCGCCAGCACCTGGGCTACATGGCGCAGAAATTCTCCCTGTATGGCAACCTGACGGTCGAGCAGAATCTGCGCTTTTTCTCCGGCGTGTATGGCCTGCGCGGGCGGGCGCAGAACGACAAAATCCGCCGCATGAGCGATGCCTTCGGGTTAACGAACATTGCTTCACACGCCACCGACGAGCTGCCGCTCGGCTTTAAGCAGCGGCTGGCGCTGGCCTGCTCGCTGATGCACGAGCCGGATATTCTGTTTCTGGATGAACCCACGTCTGGCGTTGATCCCATTACCCGCCGCGAGTTCTGGCTGCATATCAATAGCATGGTGGAAAAAGGCGTGACCGTGATGGTGACCACCCACTTCATGGACGAGGCGGAGTACTGCGACCGCATCGGGCTGGTGTATCGCGGCAAGCTGATTGCCCACGGCACGCCGGACGACCTGAAAAACCAGGCCGCCGACGATGAGGTACCGGACCCGACCATGGAGCAGGCGTTTATCACCCTCATCCACGACTGGGATAAGGAGAATGCCCATGCGCAGTAAGGCCATTTCCTGGCGCAGGGTGCGCGCGCTGTGCATTAAAGAGACGCGGCAGATCGTGCGTGACCCCAGCAGTTGGCTGATTGCGGTAGTGATCCCCCTGCTGCTGCTGTTTATCTTTGGCTACGGCATTAACCTGGATTCCAGCAAGCTGCGGGTCGGGATTTTACTCGAACAGCAGAGCAAAGAGGCGCTGGACTTTACCCACGCCATGACCGGTTCGCCCTACATTGACGCCACCATCAGCGACAATCGTCAGGAACTGATCCAGAAGATGCAGGCCGGGAAGATTCGCGGTCTGATCGTCATTCCGGTGGATTTTGCCGCCAACATGGCGCGGGCAAATACCGATGCGCCGATCCAGGTGATTACCGACGGCAGCGAGCCAAACACCGCGAACTTCGTGCAGGGCTACGCGGAGGGGATCTGGCAGCTGTGGCAAATGCAGCGGGCGGAAGATCGGGGTGAAGAATTTAAACCGCTGATCGACGTACAGACCCGCTACTGGTTTAACCCCGCCGCCATCAGCCAGCACTTTATTATTCCGGGCGCGGTGACGATTATCATGACGGTGATTGGCGCGATCCTAACCTCGCTGGTGATCGCCCGCGAGTGGGAGCGCGGCACCATGGAGGCGCTGCTTTCAACCGAAGTGACGCGCGTCGAGCTGCTGCTGTGCAAGCTCATTCCCTACTACTTCCTCGGCATGCTGGCAATGCTGCTCTGTATGCTGGTGTCAGTCTTTATCCTCGGCGTGCCGTATCGCGGCTCGCTGGTCGTGCTGTTCTTTATCACCAGCCTGTTTTTACTCAGCACGCTTGGCATGGGGCTACTCATCTCCACCATCACCCGCAACCAGTTTAACGCCGCGCAGGTGGCGCTGAATGCCGCTTTCCTGCCGTCAATCATGCTCTCAGGGTTTATCTTCCAGATAGACAGTATGCCTGCCGTCATCCGCGCCGTGACCTACATTATCCCGGCGCGCTACTTCGTGAGCACGCTGCAAAGCCTGTTCCTGGCGGGGAATATTCCGGTAGTGCTGATTATCAACACGCTGTTTTTAATGGCGTCGGCGGTGATGTTTATCGGTTTGACGTGGATGAAAACCAAACGGCGGTTAGATTAAGGAGTGCGCATGTTTCACCGTTTATGGACGTTAATACGCAAAGAGCTGCAATCCCTGCTGCGCGAGCCGCAAACCCGCGCCATTCTGGTCTTGCCGGTGCTGATCCAGATATTACTGTTCCCGTTTGCTGCCACGCTGGAGGTGACCAACGCCACCATTGCCATTTACAACGAAGACAACGGCAAACACTCCGTCGAGCTAACGCAGCGCTTTGCGCGTGCGAAAGCCTTTACCCACATCCTGCTGCTGAAAAGCCCGCAGGAGATCCAGCCCACCATCGACACGCAAAAAGCGCTGCTGCTGGTGCGGTTCCCGGCGGATTTTTCCCGTAATCTGGATACCTTCCAGACCGCGCCGATGCAGCTGATCCTCGACGGGCGTAACTCCAACAGCGCCCAGATAGCCGCCAACTATCTGCAGCAGGTGGTGAAGGATTACCAGCAGGAGCTGATGGACGGCAAACCGAAGCCCAACAACAGCGAGCTGGTGGTGCGCAACTGGTATAACCCGAATCTGGACTACAAGTGGTTCGTGGTGCCGTCGCTAATCGCCATGATCACCACCATCGGGGTGATGATTGTGACCTCTCTCTCCGTCGCCCGCGAGCGTGAACAGGGCACGCTGGATCAGCTGCTGGTCTCCCCGCTCGCCACCTGGCAAATTTTCGTCGGCAAAGCGGTGCCGGCGCTGATCGTCGCGACGTTCCAGGCCACCATCGTGCTGGGAGTTGGTATTTGGGCCTATCAGATCCCGTTCGCAGGTTCGCTGGCGCTGTTTTACTTCACGATGGTGATTTACGGGCTGTCGCTGGTGGGGTTTGGGCTGCTGATCTCGGCGCTCTGCTCGACGCAGCAGCAGGCGTTTATCGGGGTATTCGTCTTTATGATGCCCGCGATTTTGCTCTCGGGCTATGTTTCTCCCGTCGAGAACATGCCGGTATGGTTACAGGATCTGACGTGGGTAAATCCGATTCGACACTTTACGGACATCACCAAGCAAATCTATCTGAAGGATGCGAGTCTGGATATCGTCTGGGGAAGTTTGTGGCCGCTACTGGTCATCGCGGCCACGACGGGCTCAGTGGCGTACGCGATGTTTAGACGCAACATTGCGTAGCTTTTTCTCTTTGGTCAGCAACGAGACCACCGCGGGCCCTGCGAGGATTGCCAGACCCGCCAGGGCCAGCAGCAGGTTGTTTTGCAGCACGCGTGACAGCAGCCACAGAACAATCATCGCCGCACCAAAGTACCAGGTGGTGGTGAGCTCTTCGAGCACGTCACCCACCTCGCGCCAGCGCGCTTCATGGTGTCGCTGTAAGAACAGCATCGATAGCACGGTGACGCCGTAAAGGACGCATAGCCCCAGGCCAACGCGCACCAGCGTGCCGCTCATCCAGCCCATCACCAGTACGGCCACGACCAGTAAATGCAACATTATCTGCCAGCAACTCAGGCCAGTTGCGACACGAACACGTTGTTGCCACTTCATGGCTTCTCTCCTGAAGGATTTTTCTCTGCTTAATCAGACTACCGCACTTTACGGAAAATTCCGTAACGCCGCATCTTTTTGTGACGCCGACTACACTTTATTTTCATTGGGATAGTCACTCAGGAAGGAGCTTATGACGAAAAAAATGCAGCATTTCTCGCTTAAGGTGCTGACGATAAACATTCATAAGGGCTTCACAGCATTTAACCGCCGCTTCATTTTACCGGAGCTGCGCGACGCGGTGCGCACCGTCAGCGCGGATATTGTCTGCCTGCAGGAGGTGATGGGCGCACATGAAGTGCATCCGCTTCACTTTGAGAACTGGCCCGACACGCCGCACTATGAATTTCTGGCCGACACAATGTGGAGTGATTACGCCTACGGCCGCAATGCGGTCTATCCGGAAGGGCATCACGGCAACGCGGTGCTGTCGCGTTATCCCATTGAACATTATGAAAACCGCGACGTTTCCGTCGGGGAGAGCGAAAAACGCGGCCTGCTCTACTGCCGCATTACCCCGCCCGACCTTGAGCTGCCCATCCACGTGGGCTGTGTTCATCTTGGCCTGCGCGAAGCCCATCGTCAGGCGCAGCTGAAAATGCTGGCCGAATGGACCAATGCGCTTCCCGAAGGTGAACCGGTGGTGGTAGCGGGCGACTTCAACGACTGGCGACAGCGGGCAAACCATCCGCTGAAGGTGGAGGCCGGACTGGAGGAGATTTTTACGCGCGCCAACGGCAGGCCTGCGCGCACGTTTCCGGTCCGTTTCCCGCTGCTGCGGCTTGACCGCATCTATGTGAAAAATGCCCACGCCAGCAGCCCAACCGCCCTGGCGCTCCTCAACTGGCGGCATCTTTCCGACCATGCGCCGCTCAGCGCGGAGATCCACCTATGAAATGTTCCTGGCAGGAAGGTAACCGGATCACGCTGCTGGTCAACGGGGACGAGTATTACCCGGCCGTGTTTAAGGCGATTGATAATGCTCAGCAGAAGGTGATCCTCGAAACCTTTATCTGGTTCGAAGACAACGTCGGCAAGCAATTGCACAGCGTGCTGCTGCGCGCCGCCCAGCGCGGCGTCAAAATTGAAGTGCTGCTGGATGGCTATGGCTCGCCGGACCTCAGCGATGCGTTCGTCAACGAACTGACCACCGCGGGGGTGGTGTTCCGCTACTACGATCCCGGCCCTCGCCTTTTCGGCATGCGGACCAACCTTTTCCGCAGGATGCACCGCAAAATTGTGGTGGTGGATGAGACGGTGGCGTTTGTCGGCGGCATTAACTACTCCGCGGAGCATATGTCCGACTACGGCCCGGAAGCGAAGCAGGATTACGCCATTCGCATTGAAGGCCCGGTAGTGCAGGACATTTTGCTGTTTGAGCTGGAGAACCTGCCGGGGAAAGAGGCCGTTCGCCGCTGGTGGCGACGCCGCCATCGCCCGGAAGAGAACCGGAAGCCCGGCGAAGCGCAGGCCCTTTTCGTCTGGCGTGATAACGGCGAGCACCGGGACGATATCGAACGTCATTATCTCAAGATGCTCGCCAACGCGAAGCGCGAAGTGATTATTGCTAACGCCTACTTTTTCCCCGGCTATCGTCTGCTGCACGCCATGCGCAATGCGGCCAGGCGCGGGGTACGCGTGAAGCTGATTGTGCAGGGCGAACCGGATATGCCGATCGTCAAAGTCGGGGCGCGGCTGCTTTATAACTATCTGGTGAAGGGCGGCGTACAGATCTACGAATACCGCCGTCGGCCGCTGCACGGCAAAGTCGCGCTGATGGACGATCACTGGGCCACCGTGGGCTCCAGCAATCTCGATCCGCTGAGCTTATCGCTTAACCTTGAAGCTAACCTGATCATTCACGATCGTCAGTTTAATCAGACCCTGCGGGATAACCTGCAGGCGCTAATCGTCAATGACTGCGTGCGTGTGGATGAGTCCATGGTTCCCAAACGCACCTGGTGGAACCTGGGCATCAGCGTGGTGGTGTTCCACTTCCTGCGGCATTTCCCGGCGATGGTCGGCTGGCTGCCGGCGCATACGCCGAAGCTGGCGCAGGTGGACCCGCCGGTACAACCCGAAATGGAAACCCAGGACCGCATAGAAGCGGAAGACGGAGGCAAACCCTGATGTCGAAATCGCATCCACGCTGGCGGCTGGCAAAAAAGATCCTGACATGGCTGTTTTTTATTGCGGTCGCGGTTCTGCTGGTGGTCTACGCGCAGAAAGTTGACTGGGAAGAGGTGTGGAAGGTTATCCGCAACTATAACCGGATGGTGCTGCTGGGCGCGACGGGGCTGGTTATCGTAAGCTACCTGATGTACGGCTGCTATGACCTGCTGGGTCGCGCCTACTGCGGCCATAAGCTGGCCAAACGTCAGGTGATGCTGGTGTCGTTTATCTGCTACGCCTTTAACCTGACGCTGAGCACCTGGGTCGGCGGGATTGGCATGCGCTATCGCCTCTACTCGCAGCTCGGCCTGCCGGGCGGGACCATCACGCGCATTTTCTCGTTAAGCATCACCACCAACTGGCTGGGCTATATTCTGCTCGGCGGGGTGATCTTCACCATCGGCGTGGTGCAGCTACCCGCGCACTGGTATATCGATGAGGCCACGCTGCGCATTCTGGGCATCGTACTCCTGCTGATTATCGCCGTTTATCTGTGGGCCTGCGCGTTTGCTAAACGCCGCCATATGACCATCAAGGGGCAAAAGCTGGTGCTGCCCTCGTGGAAGTTTGCGGTGCTGCAGATGGCGGTCTCCAGCGCCAACTGGATGGCGATGGGGGCCATTATCTGGCTGCTAATCGGCGAGGACGTGAACTACTTCTTCGTGCTGGGCGTGCTGCTGGTGAGCAGCATTGCCGGGGTGATTGTGCATATTCCGGCGGGGATCGGCGTGCTGGAAGCGGTATTTATTGCCCTGCTGGCCGGGGAGCATGTCTCTCAGGGAACGATTATTGCGGCCCTGCTGGCGTACCGCATGCTGTATTACTTCCTGCCGCTGGCGCTGGCAACGGTCTGCTATCTGGTGCTGGAGAGCCGGGCGAAGAAGTTACGGGCGAAGAACGAGAAGGCGCTGGCGAAATAAAAGCAAAACGGCAACCTTGTTGCCGTTTTTAGTGTTTGTTCCCTCACCCGTGGGAGAGGGTCAGGGTGAGGGCACCAAACCGCACCGCACCCGGCAAAACAACCTTAGCGACGGTTGCCTAAAATCCGCAGCAGCATCAGGAACAGGTTGATGAAGTCCAGATAGAGCGTCAGTGCGCCCAGAATCGAGTATTTGCGCAGGTTGGAACTGTCGCGCACGTCGATCTGCTCACCGATGTTTTTCAGCTTCTGGGTATCATAGGCCGTTAACCCCACGAAGAGCACCACCCCGATATAGGTCACAGCCCACATCAGCGCTTCGCTCTTCAGCCACAGGTTCACCAGCGACGCCAGCACAATCCCGATCAGCCCCATAAACAGCATGCTGCCGAAGCCGCTCAGATCGCGCTTCGTGGTGTAACCGTACAGGCTCATCGCACCAAACATCCCGCCGGTCACCACGAAGGTGCTGGCGATGGATGAATAGGTGTAAACGATGAAAATGCTGGAAAGCGTCAGGCCCGTTAGCGCCGAATAGAGCATAAACAAGGTCGTTGCCATGCCGGCACTCAGCTTGTGCACCAGACCAGAAAGCACAAACACCAGCGCCAGCTGCGCGATAATCAGCCCAAAGAAGGTGATTTTGCTGGAGAAGATAAACATCATCAGCTCCGGCGTGTTCGCTGCATACCACGCGATAAACGCGGTAAGCAGCAGGCCAACCGTCATCCAGCCATACACCTGAGCCATATACGTCTGCAGGCCGCTACGGGTCTGCTGTACTATTGAATCGGAACGCGGAAATCGGTCCATGATTCACTCCTGATTAAGATTAAGTAGACACACTCGTTAAGAGTAACACATCCACGTAAACCAACTACCAACGGCTGGCGGCCTGCTTATCGCTGTCGCGAGATTCTACCCAGCGATCCCCTTCCGGCGTGGCTTCGCGCTTCCAGAATGGAGCTTTGGTTTTGAGAAAATCCATAATGAACTCCCCTGCCGCAAACGCGCTGCCTCGGTGGGCGCTGGTAACGCCGACGAAGACAATCTCCTCGCCGGGCCACATCTCGCCGATGCGGTGAATAACCGTGACTCGCCCGAGCGGCCAGCGGCCTCGCGCCTCGTCGACAATCTCCGCCAGCGATTTCTCGGTCATCCCCGGATAGTGCTCCAGCGTCAGTGCCTTCACGCTGTCGCCGAGGTTGTGGTTGCGCACCTTGCCGGTAAAGGTCACGACCGCGCCGTCTTCATCGCGTTCCGCCAGCCAGCCGTATTCGGTCCCGACGTTAAAACGCTCATGACTCACCAGAATTCGGGTTTCAGCCATCTTAGCCCCCTGTCACCGGCGGGAAGAAGGCCACTTCATCCCCTGCGTTAAGCGGATGGGTGAATTCCACCAGTGTCTGGTTAACGGCGGCCAGCAGCTTGCCTTCGTCGAGCGCCAGCGCCCAGCGGTCGCTTTGTGCCGCCAGATGCGCGCGCAGGGCAGCGACGTTATCAAAAGACGCGTCCAGCGTCAGGCTGTCGGTATTCACCAGCTCGCGCACCTGCGCAAAAAAGAGCACCTTAATCATGGCTGTCCACCTTAAAATCACCGGATTTGCCGCCGCTTTTTGCCAGCAGACGCACCGGGCCAATCACCATATCTTTCTGCACCGCTTTGCACATGTCGTAGATGGTCAGCGCGGCAACGGAGGCCGCCGTCAGCGCCTCCATCTCCACGCCGGTTTTGCCGGTTAAGCGGCAGAGTGACTCAATGCGCACGCGATTATGCTCCGGCTGCGCCTGCAGGTTCACTTCCACCTTGCTCAGCATCAGCGGATGGCACAGCGGAATAAGATCCCAGGTCCGTTTGGCGGCCTGAATTCCCGCAATGCGCGCGGTTGCAAAGACATCACCCTTGTGATGGCTGCCGTCGATAATCATCGTCAGCGTTTCCGGCAGCATGGTGACGTACGCTTCGGCGCGCGCCTCGCGCACCGTTTCCGCTTTGGCGGAGACGTCCACCATATGCGCTTCGCCAGCGGCGTTAATGTGGGTCAGTTGTGACATAGCTTATTTCTTTAAATGGGGATGGAAATTACACGGACGGGTACGGGCATCCAGCTGCGGGGCGATGATGTTTTCCCACGCGGTGCGGCAGGCTTTGGTCGAGCCCGGCATGGCGAAAATCAGGGTTTTGTTAGCCACCCCGGCAACGGCGCGCGACTGAAGCGTGGAGGTACCAATCTCTTCAAAGGAGAGCATGCGGAACACTTCGCCGAAGCCTTCCACCTCGCGGTCGAACAGCGGGATTAGCGCTTCGGGGGCCTGATCTCCTGCGGTAAAGCCGGTGCCGCCGGTGATCAGCACCACCTGCACCTCATCGCTGGCGATCCACTGAGAGACCTGCGCGCGAATGGCGTAGCGGTTCTCCTTCACGATCGCTTTATCAACGATGCTATGCCCCGCGTCATGGGCCGCATCGCGCAGCCAGTGGCCGGAGGTATCATCCTCTTCGCCACGGCGGTCGGAAACGGTAAGAATAGCAATGCGTGTCGGGATAAATTCTGCGCTTACCTGACTCATCTTCTGATTCCTTCTTAAGCCTGATTACCCGCCGATGTAGGACAGGTTCTGAGTAATACCGGTATTGCCCTGATGCAGGAAGTGGGTCTGTTTTTTATGCGTCAGCGCTTCAGAAATGCGTGCTTCAAGCGCGTCCTGCTGCGCATCGTCTTCAAGCAGATCGCGAAGGTCCACGCCGCCGTCGCCGAACAGGCAGAGATGGAGCTTGCCCACGGAGGAGACGCGCAGGCGGTTGCAGCTGGCACAGAAGTCTTTCTCGTAAGGCATGATAAGCCCAATTTCGCCTTCGTAATCAGGATGGCAGAAGACCTGCGCCGGACCGTCGCTGCGCTGGCGGATCTGGTGGATCCAGCCGCGTTTCAGCAGCTCGTCGCGCAGCACCATGCCGGAGATGTGGCGGCGGCGAAACAGCTCGCTGCCCTCGCCGGTTTCCATTAGCTCAATAAAACGCAGTTGAATGGGACGGGATTGGATCCACGCCAGGAAAGTATCGAGCTGGTGATGGTTTACATCACGCATCAGCACCGTGTTGACTTTGACTTTTTCGAAGCCGGCCGCAAATGCCGCATCGATACCGTCCATGACCTGCTGGAATTTATCCTGGCCGGTGATGGCGTGGAACTGACGGGCGTCCAGGCTATCCACGCTGACGTTGATCGCCGTCAGCCCCGCATCGCGCCAGTTCGCCACGTCGCGCGCCATACGGTAACCGTTGGTGGTCACCGCAATCTGGCGGATACGTTCGTTTTCACGCACGGCGGCAATGATGTCGGGGAAATCGCGGCGCAGCGAGGGTTCACCGCCGGTAAGGCGCACTTTTTCGGTGCCGAGCTCAGTGAAGGCGCGCGTGACGCGACGCACTTCATCCACGGAGAGAAAGCCATTATTGGTAACGCTGCCCGGTTTATAGCCGTCGGGCAGGCAGTAAGTGCAACGGAAGTTGCACACATCGGTAATCGACAGACGTAAGTAATAAAACTTACGCGCGAAAGCATCAGTAAGTTGTGAAGCCATGTACACCTTTCCAGATCGGGAGGCACAGTCATTTCTTTCTGTACCCTGGTGGCAAATTCGCCACGGCCAGAGCGCCATATCTTTCGACACAGGCACAAGGGCTAGAGTGTATGTTTTCATTTTTGAAAACGTGGTTAGGGCGATAGTAGCGCGGAAATTCTCACGGCGCCATTGTCGCTTTTCGCTATATAATTATGTATATAGCGAATCAATCCTGCATTTTCGCTACAGAATACCTAAAAACCGCATTTTCACATTGATATACGTCATTTTGTATCGGGTGAGGCATCGTCTTTTAGGGGTAGTTAGGTTACTGTTACGCGATCGAACGTGATAAGGAATACGTATGCGCAATCGCACTTTTGCGGATCTTGACCGAGTGGTCGCTCTTGGCGGAGGACACGGCTTAGGCCGGGTTATGTCCTCTTTGTCGTCGCTCGGCTCAAGGCTGACAGGGATAGTGACTACCACCGATAACGGCGGCTCAACCGGGCGCATTCGTCGTGCCGAAGGCGGCATTGCCTGGGGAGATATGCGCAACTGCCTGAACCAGTTAATTACCGAGCCGAGCGTCGCATCGGCGATGTTTGAGTACCGTTTTGGAGGCAATGGTGAACTTTCCGGGCATAACCTCGGAAATCTGATGTTAAAGGCATTGGATCACCTGAGCGTACGGCCTCTGGAAGCCATCAACTTGATCCGTAATCTGCTGAAAGTGGACGCATTCCTGATCCCCATGTCTGAACAACCGGTTGACTTGATGGCAATCGACGCCGAAGGGCATGAAGTTTACGGCGAGGTGAATATCGACCAGCTCATCCTGCCGCCAGCGGAGTTGATGACCTATCCGAGCGTGCCCGCCACGCGAGAAGCGGTGGAGGCCATCGGGGAAGCGGATCTTATCCTGATCGGTCCGGGAAGTTTTTACACCAGCCTGATGCCCATTCTGCTGGTGAAAGAGCTGGCGCAGGCGCTGCGCCGCACCCCAGCGCCAATGGTTTACATCGGTAACCTCGGGCGAGAGCTGAGCCCGGCAGCCGCAAGCCTGTCGCTGGCGGATAAACTCAATTTGATGGAGCATTACGTCGGTAAGAAGATCATTGACGGCGTGGTGGTTGGGCCGAAGGTAGATGTGTCCGGCATCGGCGATCGTGTGGTGATTCAGGAGCCGCTGGAGGCCTCAGACATCAAGTATCGCCATGACCGCCATCTGCTGCGCGAGGCGCTGGAGAAGGCGATTCAGGCGCTGGGCTGACAAAAAATCCCGGTGGCGCTGCGCTTAGCGGAGCGACAAAAGGCGCGAATCCCGCAGGCCCGGTAAGCGCAGCGCCACCGGGCAAAACTAACCTATGATGCCGCGATAAACAGATCCCGCAGCTGATGAAGCTGGTCGCGGATCTGCGCCGCCTCTTCGAACTCCAGGTTCTGCGCGTGCTGCATCATCTGCCCTTCCAGCTCGTGGATTTTCTGCTGCAGCGCTTTCGGCGTCAGCACGACGGTATCTTCTTCCACCACTGAACGCGCCTTGCCGCGGCCTTTCGCTTTGGTTTTGGCAATGTTCTGACCCAGCGCCAGAATATCCACCACCTTCTTGTTCAGCCCCTGCGGCGTAATGCCGTGTTCTTCGTTGTAGCGCTGCTGTTTCTCGCGGCGTCGTTCCGTCTCGCCAATCGCTTTCGCCATCGACGGGGTAATTTTGTCACCGTACAGAATCGCTTTACCGTTGACGTTACGCGCGGCGCGGCCAATAGTCTGGATCAGCGAACGCTCGGAACGCAGGAAACCCTCTTTGTCCGCATCCAGAATCGCCACCAGCGAGACTTCCGGCATGTCCAGACCTTCTCGCAGCAGGTTGATCCCCACCAGCACGTCAAACTCGCCCAGACGCAGATCGCGGATAATCTCCATGCGCTCCACGGTGTCGATATCCGAATGCAGATAACGCACCTTCTCGCCGTGCTCTTCGAGATACTCGGTGAGGTCTTCCGCCATACGCTTGGTGAGCGTGGTCACCAGCACGCGCTCGTTAATGGCGGAACGGGCGCGGATCTCAGAGAGCAGGTCGTCCACCTGCGTCGCCACCGGACGCACCTCGATAATCGGGTCCAGCAATCCAGTCGGACGCACAACCTGGTCCACCACCTCATCGCCGGATTTTTCCAGCTCGTAGTTGCCCGGCGTGGCCGAGACGTAGATGGTTTGCGGCGCCAGAGCCTCAAATTCTTCAAACTTCATCGGACGGTTATCCAGCGCTGACGGCAGGCGGAAGCCGTACTCCACCAGCGTCTCTTTGCGCGCCCGGTCGCCGCGGTACATCCCGCCGATCTGCGGGATCGTGACGTGGGATTCGTCGATCACCAGCAGACCGTCGGCCGGAAGGTAATCAAACAGCGTCGGCGGCGGCTCGCCGGGCCCGCGTCCGGAGAGGAAGCGCGAGTAGTTTTCGATGCCGGAGCAGTAGCCCAGCTCGTTCATCATCTCAAGGTCAAACTGGGTACGCTGGCTCAGGCGCTGCTCTTCGAGCAGCTTATTGTTCGCCAGCAGAACCTTACGGCGTTCCGCCAGCTCCACTTTGATCTCTTCCATCGCCTGTACGATACGCTCGCGCGGCGTCACGTAGTGCGTTTTCGGGTAGATGGTGAAGCGCTGGATCACTGACTCAACGTGTCCGGTCAGCGGGTCGAAGAGCGACAGGCGCTCGACCTCCTCGTCAAACAGCTCGACGCGCAGCGCCATATCGTCCGATTCTGCCGGGAAGATGTCGATCACTTCGCCGCGCACGCGGAAGGTGCCGCGCTGGAAGGCCTGATCGTTGCGGGTGTACTGCAGCTCCGCCAGACGACGCAAAATCGCACGCTGGTCGATGATCATCCCCTGCGTCAGGTGCAGCATCATCTTGAGATAGAGATCCGGATCGCCCAGACCGTAGATCGCGGAAACCGAGGCGACGACCACCACATCACGACGCTCAAGAAGCGCCTTTGTGGCCGACAGTCGCATCTGCTCGATGTGTTCGTTCACCGAGGCATCCTTCTCGATGAAGGTGTCAGAGCTCGGCACATAGGCTTCAGGCTGGTAGTAATCGTAGTAGGAGACGAAATACTCCACCGCGTTTTCCGGGAAGAACTCTTTCATTTCGCCGTATAGCTGCGCCGCCAGGGTTTTATTGGGTGCCAGCACCATCGTTGGGCGCTGGAGATCCGCAATCACGTTGGCGATGGTGAACGTTTTACCCGAGCCGGTTACCCCCAGCAGCGTCTGGTGCGCCAGCCCATCTTCCAGCCCCTCTTCCAGACGACGGATCGCCTCAGGCTGATCGCCTGATGGACGGAAAGCAGAATTCAATTTGAACGGTTTACTCATGGGCGACAACCTGATGACGTTATAAGCGGCAGGTGTGTAATTTTACTCCTTGTTGCCAGGAATGCCAGTAAAAAACACTGGATGAAAAACCAGTAGCATGTCAGGATATTTAGCATAGCGCCTGAATGATTAGCGCGATAGCGGCCAAAATTTGGACAGTGGCAACATAAAACACCAGTCAGGTCAGGTTATCCCCAGAACTTTTTCTTTTTTAACATTTGTCAAGCCAGGTAATGATAGTTTTATGGCAACCGGTGACACTTTCATGACGGGAATTGCTTTTATCTAAGCAATTAAAAAATAAACGATATTTTCTAAAGCCGCGTTTCGCGTCAATTTGGGCGAAAGCCGCGTCTTCTCTCGCTTATCGCGTGTTTTCTAACTCTAATGCACATGGTTATCCACAGGAATAGTGGATAACTGCTTCCAGCCCATACAGACTGGCGCTCTGCAAATTCCCGAATTTTCCCACGAGACGGCGACAAAAAATTTTTATAGCTATTTTTTGCTGATTAACAGTTGCGTCATTCATAACCAACCGATGGGATCTTGCTCACATTTTCATCATTTCGGGTTCTGCACCACAACTCATCACCGGCGGCACCGTCAATGTGCAATCCGGTTTTTTATAAACCGCTTTCCGGTGACTTATTCCTAAAAAAGTCGCTTTTTTAATCACTTTCCGCTTTATGGCAGGGGTTTTGCAGAATCAACAGCGAGCCTCACCTACACACATTTTTAAGGAGAGAAAGATGTTGAGTCTGCGTGCTGTGAATCAGTTTTACGGAAGTCAACATACGCTATGGAATGTGGATTTAGATTTTCCGCAAGGGATGTGTACAGGCGTCGTTGGCCTGCCGGGCATGGGGAAAACCACCCTAATGAATTGCATCGCCGGGAAGGTGCCTGTCGAAAGCGGCAGCATCATCTGGTATGAGGCGGGCGCGCCGCCGCGTGATTTGCTAAACCCGCCGCCAGAACAGCGTTCCGGCCCGGAGATTGGCTATGTCTCGCAGGACAGGCGGATCTTCTCCCAGCTAACGATTGAGGAGAACCTGCATATCGCCATGCGCGCGACGGGGAAACCTAACCCGAACGCAAAAAATGACGTTTACGACCTGTTTCCGGCGCTCTATGGGGTGCGACAAACCCGTGCCAACACGCTCTCTCCGGACGACCAGTATCAGCTGGCGCTGGCTAATGCGCTGGTGAACCGTCCACAACTGCTGATCCTCGATGAGCCCCTGCACGGCGCGGGGCACAGCTTCGCCCAGAAGCTGGGACAGCTGCTGGTGCGCTTAAACCGGGAGTTAGGCATGACGGTGCTGTTAGCGGAGCAGCAGCTGTCGTTTATCCGCCGGGTGGCTGACCGTTTCTGTATGCTCTATCGCGGGCGTAACGTGGCGCAGGGCCACGTTAACGAACTGGATGAAGAGCTTATTGCTCACTGGATGTCGCGGGAAGCAAGACGCTGAGATCGAGATAACGCCCGGTTTCGGCATTTTCCGCGCCGTCAGCAAGCCAGGGGATTTCCCCGAGGCACGGCGCGGGAAGGACGCGCCTGAGCGTCGCCAGATACTCCTGATGGCGTTTACCCGGCGCAACCACGTCGTTGGCTATCCAGCCCGCCAGACGCAGTCCGGCCTGCTGTATGGCCTGCGCGGTCAACATGGCGTGATTGATGCAGCCCAGCTTGACGCCGACGACCAGAATGACCGGAAGCTGCTCGGACTTCACCCAGTCGGCAAACGTCTGCGTGTCCGAAAGCGGCGTAAACCAGCCGCCAGCCCCTTCAACCAGCACCCAGTCGGCCTGATTTTCCAGCGTCCGCAATCCGTCGGACAGCACGGCGAAATCAATCGGACGACCTTCATCGGCGCTGATAATGTGCGGCGAGGTCGGCTCGGCAAAGGTGTACGGATTCACCGCGGAATAGGCGAGTTCACGCGTGCTGTTACGCTGGAGCGCCAGCGCGTCGGTGTTGCGTAACCCTTCCGCCGTCATCTCGCTGCCGGACGCCACTGGCTTATATCCGGCAGTGTTTTTCCCGAGCAGCCGTGCCGCCTGCAGCAGCGCCGAGCTGGCCACCGTTTTACCCACTTCTGTGTCCGTGCCGGTGACAAAATAACGTTCAGTCACGTTCGATAATCCCATGAAAAAGTTGATAGGAGAGCGGGAATTGATCCCGCTGCTGCGGCCAGGCCAGCTCAAGGCGCTGCAGCTGACCGCGGGTGAGCGGTTTTTTCTCGCGTCCGGTATGCAGGTGCGTGGCGCCTATGCCCTTCAGCGAACGCATGGCGCTGAACGCATCGCTAAAATTGAGCGTGATGGTCTGCACTACGCTGCGAGCGCGCCAGCCTGCCAGCGCCTGCGTCACCTGCTCATGCGATAAAAACCGGTTAGCGTGCGGCTGTTCATCGACTGCCTGCCAGGCCTGATTCAGCTCCGGCAGCGAACTTTCCAGCAGGGTGGTAAACGCCACCTTCCCGCCCGGTCGCGCCACGCGATAAAGCTCGCGCAAGGCCTGCGGCAGGCTGCTGCACCACTGAACCGCCAGATGGCTCCAGACCAGATCAAACTGCGCGTCCGCCAGCGGGATCGCCTCGATATCGGCCAGCAGATAGCGATGCGCCGCCTGCTGCTGGCGCGCCTCTTCAAGCATCTGGGCTGAAAGATCGATAGCCGTCACCTGGCTTCCCGCCCCGCGCCAGTAGCGGCTGTTGCTGCCGGGACCACAGCCGGCGTCCAGCACCTGTGGAAAACGGTTCTCGCCAAGCGCGGCCAGAAGCCCCTGCGCGCTCAGACGCTGCAGCTCATCATGCTGCGAATAGCTCTGCGCGGCGCGGCCAAATGCCGCCGCGATGGCCTGCTTATTCACCGGCATCATGGAGCGCCTCCAGCAACGTCTGGATATCCCGCGCCTCATGCGCCGCCGTCAGGGTTAAGCGCAGACGCGCCGTGCCCAGTGGGACGGTTGGCGGTCGGATGGCGGTGACCCACATGCCGCGCTGGCGCAGCGCCTGTGCCAGCGCCAGCGCGCGGCCGTTTTCTCCGACAATCACCGGCTGGATAGCGCTCTGCGAATCGGGGCTGTGGAAGGGCAGCGCCGCTAATCCCTGACGGAAGCGGGCAACATGCTCTGCCAGCCGCTGGCGACGTTCATCCCCTTCCGCGCTGCGTATCACAGCCAGCGACGCAGACAGCGCAACGGCCTGCGCCGGGGGCATGCTGGTGCTGTAAATCAAATGCCGGGCAAACTGCAGCAGATAGTCTGCGACGGATTCGCTGCACAGCACGGCGGCGCCGCTAACGCCAAAGCCCTTGCCAAAGGTGACAATCAGCAGTTCAGGCTTCACGTTTTGCTGATACGCGCTTCCGCGCCCTTCGTCGCCCATCACGCTAGTGCCGTGGGCATCGTCCACCAGCAGCCAGGCATTCTGTCGCTTTGCGGCTTCGTGCAGCGCGGCAAGCGGCGCGCTGTCGCCGTCCATGCTGAACACTCCTTCGGTGACAGCCAGCTGTTGTCCTTCGCAGGGTTTATCCAGCAGCGCTGCGAGCTGTCCCGCATCGTTATGGGCAAAACGCCGCAGCTGAGCCGGGCTTAAATTTGCAGCCTCCAGCAGCGAGGCGTGGCTCAGGCGGTCGGCGACAATGCGGTCCTCTTTTTCCATCAGGGCGGTAATAATCGCCTGATTGGCGGCAAAGCCGGAGATAAACAGCAGCGCGCGCGGGTAGCCCAGCCAGTCGGCAAGCTCCTCTTCCAGCGCATGATGCGCCGTAGTGTACCCGCTGACGTGCCCCGATCCGCCGCTGCCCACGCCAAATCGCTCCGCGCCCTGCTGCCAGGCGCGGATGATGGCCGGATGCTGGCTCAGCCCGAGATAATCGTTGCTTGAGAAATTACAAAACTGCCGCCCCTCGCGGGTAAGAAAACGGCCCGCGCCGTTTTCCACCACCCTGCGAACGCGAAATGCCTCTGCCGCCCGACGGTCGTCGAGCGCAGAGTTGATACGTGCCTGCCAGGTCATACGGCTGCCGCGTTGTAGAACTGTTCGGTGTCGGCGTTGAAAATCTGCTGCTCCAGCTGCTGCTGTTGCTCGTTATCGCCCGTCAGCACTTCGGTCTGATGCGGGTTCAACCCCAGCTTGCGGAACAGCTGAACGTCTTTATCCTTTTCCGGGTTCGGCGTGGTCAGCAGCTTGCAGCCGTAGAAGATGGAGTTGGCTCCGGCCATAAAGCACATCGCCTGGGTCTGCTCGTTCATCTGCTCGCGACCCGCTGAGAGGCGAACGTAAGACGTTGGCATCATGATACGCGCCACCGCGATGGTACGGATAAAATCAAACGCATCCACGTCGTCGTTGTCCGCCAGCGGCGTGCCCTTGACCTTCACCAGCATGTTGATCGGCACGCTTTCCGGCGGGGTCGGCAGGTTCGCCAGCTGCAGCAGCAGGCCCGCGCGGTCTTTCACGGTTTCTCCTAAGCCCACGATGCCGCCGGAGCAGACCTTAATCCCCGCGTCACGCACTTTATCCAGCGTATCCAGACGCTCCTGGTAGGTACGCGTGGTGATGATGTTGCCGTAAAATTCCGGCGAGGTGTCGAGGTTGTGGTTGTAGTAATCCAGCCCCGCCGCCGAGAGGCGCTGCGCCTGCTCCTCGTTGAGCGTACCCAGGGTCATGCAGGCTTCGAGACCCATCTCCTTCACGCCCTTCACCATCTGCTCCAGATACGGCATGTCGCGATCGTGCGGGTTCTTCCACGCCGCGCCCATGCAGAAGCGGGTCGAGCCGGCGTTTTTCGCCTTGCGCGCGGAGTCAAGGACCTGTTCGACCTCCATCAGGCGCTCTGACTCCAGGCCGGTTTTGTAGCGCGCGCTCTGCGGGCAATATTTGCAGTCTTCGGGGCAGGCGCCGGTCTTGATCGACAGCAGCGTGCTGACCTGAACATGGCGAGGATCGAAATGCTGACGATGCACCTGTTGGGCTTCGAACATCAGCTCAAGGAAAGGTTTGTTGAATAATTCAGTAACTTGCGACATCGTCCAGCGTGCGTGGTGAGCCATCGGGCTTCTCCAAAGGGTTTTGTTAATTTTCGGTTCGGTTTATACTCGTAAACCTAAAACTTTTCAAAATGGTTTACAAGTCGATTATGACCCAGGACGATCTCGCCTTCGACAAGCAGCATATCTGGCACCCTTACACCTCCACCACCCGCCCCCTTCCCGTCTATCCGGTAGCCTCCGCCCACGGCTGCGAGCTGCACCTCGCCAGCGGCGAGCGGCTCGTTGACGGCATGTCTTCGTGGTGGGCGGCGATTCACGGGTACAACCACCCGCGCCTGAATGCGGCGATGAAGGCCCAGATTGACCAGATGTCGCACGTGATGTTTGGCGGGATCACCCATCAGCCCGCGGTGGATTTATGCCGTAGTCTGGTGGCGATGACGCCTGAATCGCTGGAGTGCGTATTCCTGGCAGATTCCGGCTCCGTGGCGGTGGAAGTGGCGATGAAAATGGCGCTGCAGTACTGGCACGCCAGAGGCGAAACGCGCCAGCGGTTCCTCACCTTCCGCAACGGCTATCACGGGGATACCTTCGGAGCGATGTCGGTTTGCGATCCGGACAACTCCATGCACAGCCTGTGGAAGGGGTATCTGCCGGAAAACCTGTTTGCCCCTGCGCCGCAGAGCCGCTTCGACGGCGAGTGGAACGAGATGGACATGGTCGGCTTCGCGCGGCTGATGGCGGCGCATCGTCATGAGATTGCCGCCGTGATCCTTGAGCCTATTGTGCAAGGCGCGGGCGGAATGAGGATGTACCACCCGGAATGGCTGAGGCGTATTCGCAGGATGTGCGACCGCGAGGGCATTCTGCTGATTGCCGATGAGATCGCCACCGGCTTTGGCCGCACCGGCAAGCTGTTTGCCTGCGAACATGCGGGCATTGCGCCGGATATTCTGTGTCTGGGTAAAGCGCTGACGGGCGGCACCATGACGCTCTCCGCCACGCTCACGACCCGCCAGGTGGCCGACACCATCAGCGACGGCGAAGCCGGCTGCTTTATGCACGGCCCGACGTTTATGGGTAACCCGCTGGCCTGCGCCGTGGCGAGTGAAAGCCTTGCGATTCTGGAGAGCGGCGAGTGGCAGACGCAGGTTGCGGCGATTGAGGCGCAGCTGAAAACGGAGCTGAGCGCCGTCTCGGGCGCGAATTTCGTGGCGGACGTGCGCGTGCTGGGCGCCATCGGGGTGATTGAAACCACCCATCCGGTGAATATGGCGGCGCTGCAGCGCTTCTTTGTGGACCAGGGCGTGTGGGTGCGGCCTTTCGGCAAGCTTATCTATCTGATGCCGCCGTACAGCATCACGCCAGAGCAGCTTCGAAAATTAACCGACGCGGTTGTAACAGCCGTTAACATTCCCGCGCATTTCATGATTTAACCCAATGCATTACACTTGCTGAACGAGCGATCAACGAGGGTAAACCGTATGAAAATCATCAGTAAAGATCTGCGCGACGGCGAAAAACTCCCGGAACGGCACGTTTTCAACGGCATGGGGTATCAGGGCGATAACATCTCCCCGCACCTGGCGTGGGACGAGGTTCCGGCAGGCACCAAAAGCTTTGTCGTGACCTGCTACGACCCGGATGCGCCAACCGGTTCCGGATGGTGGCACTGGATTGTGGCGAACCTCCCTGCCGACACGCGCGTCCTGCCGCAGGGTTCCGGTTCAGACCTGGTTGCCCTGCCTGAAGGTGCCATTCAGACGCGCACCGATTTTGGTAAAGCGGGCTACGGCGGCGCGGCGCCACCAAAAGGGGAAACTCACCGCTATATCTTCACGGTGCACGCGCTGGATGTGGACAAGATTGAGGTCGATGAAGGCGCGAGCGGCGCAATGGTCGGGTTTAACGTGCATTTCCATTCGCTGGGGAGCGCGTCGATTACGGCGATGTATTCCTGAAAAAAGCCGGGTGGCGGCTACGCCTTACCCGGCCTGGATTTCGCATTCGTAGGCCCGGTAAGCGCAGCGCCACCGGGCAAAAAAATCACAGTACCGAAGGTAACAGCCCCACCAGCCGCCCTTCTTCCAGAAGCTGCATCGCCTTATCAATATCCGGGGCAAAGAAGCGGTCGTCATCGTAATGCGTGACGTGCTCGCGCAGCACCTGACGCGCCTGCTCCAGCAGCGGGCTGGATTTTAGCCCTTCACGCAGATCGATACCCTGACTTGCCGCCAGCCATTCCACCGCCAGCACGCCGCGGGTGTTGGAGGCCATTTCCCAGAGACGACGCCCGGCAGCCGGTGCCATCGAAACGTGATCTTCCTGATTCGCCGAGGTAGGCAGGCTGTCCACGCTGTGCGGATGCGACAGCGCCTTGTTCTCGCTTGCCAGCGCTGCGGCCGTTACCTGAGCGATCATAAAGCCCGAGTTGACCCCGCCGTTACGCACCAGGAACGGTGGCAGCTGGGACATGTGTTTATCCATCATCAGCGCGATACGGCGCTCGGACAACGCGCCGACTTCGGCAATCGCCAGCGCGATATTATCCGCCGCCATTGCCACAGGCTCGGCGTGGAAATTACCGCCGGAGACCACCTCGTTTTCCTGGGCGAACACCAGCGGGTTATCGGACACCGCGTTGGCCTCCACCAGCAGGACCTCCGCCGCCTGGCGCAGCTGCGTCAGGCACGCGCCCATCACCTGCGGCTGGCAGCGCAGGGAATACGGATCCTGCACCTTTTCGCAGTTATGGTGTGAATCGGCAATTTCGCTGGTGTCGGTAAGCACGTGACGGTACATCGCGGCGGCATCGATCTGCCCGCGCTGACCGCGCACCTCGTGGATGCGGGCATCGAACGGGCGACGCGAGCCCAGCACCGCTTCGGTGGTCAGCGCACCGCACACCACCGCCGAGGCAAACAGATCTTCCGCTTCAAACAGGCCGCGCAGCGCGAAAGCTGTCGATGCCTGCGTGCCGTTCAGCAGCGCCAGCCCCTCTTTCGCCGCCAGCGTGATCGGCGTTAACCCGGCTTTTTTCAGCGCCTCTTTCGCCGGAAGCCACTCGCCCTGCCAGCGCGCTTTGCCTTCACCCAGCAGCAGCAGCGACATGTGCGCCAGCGGCGCGAGATCGCCGGAGGCCCCGACGGAGCCCTTCGCCGGGATCCACGGATAGACCTCCGCATTCACCAGCGCCATCAGCGCCTGGATCACGCTCAGGCGAATGCCGGAGAAACCGCGCGCCAGGCTGTTGATTTTGAGTACCATCATCAGACGGACAATCTCATCGTCAAGCGGCTGGCCAACGCCCGCCGCATGCGACAGCACCAGCGAACGCTGCAGGTTTTCCAGATCGTGCGTCGCGATGCGGGTCTGCGCCAGCAGCCCAAAGCCGGTGTTAATCCCGTAAGCCGTGCGCCCTTCGGCAACGATGGCTTCAACGCAGGCGACGCTGTCGTTAATGGCGGCGTGGGCACTTTCATCAAGCGAAAGGGTGACCGGCTGACGCCAGACGTTACGCAGCTGTTTAAGCGTCAGCGAGCCGGGAGTGAGTGTTAACGCGTTCATTCATGCTTTCCTTGTGTGGCAGGGATCATCGGCAGGTTAAGGCCCTGCTCTTTGGCACAGTCAATGGCAATCTCGTAACCCGCATCCGCGTGACGCATCACGCCGGTTGCCGGGTCGTTGTGCAGCACGCGAGCGATACGCGCGGCGGCTTCATCCGTTCCGTCACAGACAATAACCATCCCGGAATGCTGGGAGAAGCCCATCCCCACGCCACCGCCGTGGTGCAGTGACACCCAGGTCGCGCCGCTGGCGGTATTCAGCAGAGCGTTCAGGAGCGGCCAGTCGGAGACCGCATCCGAGCCGTCGCGCATGGCTTCCGTTTCGCGGTTCGGGCTGGCAACGGAGCCGGAGTCCAGGTGGTCGCGGCCAATGACGATCGGCGCGGAAACTTCACCGCTGCGCACCATTTCGTTAAAGGCCAGACCCAGCTTTTGCCGCCACTCCAGCCCTACCCAGCAGATACGCGCCGGCAGGCCCTGGAAGTTAATGCGCTCGCGGGCCATGTCCAGCCAGCGATGCAGATGTTCGTCATCGGCGACGATCTCCTTCACTTTGGCGTCAGTTTTGTAGATATCCTCCGGGTCACCGGACAGGGCAACCCAGCGGAACGGACCGATACCGCGGCAGAACAGCGGACGGATATAGGCCGGAACGAAGCCGGGGAAGTCGAAGGCGTTATTTACGCCCATCTCTTTCGCCATCTGGCGAATGTTGTTGCCGTAATCAAAGGTCGGAATGCCCATCTGGCTGAAAGCCAGCATGGCGGAGACGTGCTCGGCCATGGAGCGCTTCGCGGCAAGCACCGTGCCTTCCGGATCGGTTTCCGCTTTTTGCTGATAGGCTTCCCACGTCCAGCCTTTCGGCAGGTAACCGTGCAGCGGGTCATGGGCGCTGGTCTGGTCGGTGACCAGATCCGGACGCACGCCTCGGGCGACGAGTTCAGGAAGAATGTCCGCCGCGTTGCCGCACAGGGCAATCGACACCGCTTTGCCTTCGGACGTGTATTTTTTGATGCGCGCCAGCGCGTCATCGAGATTCTCGGCCTGTTCGTCGACGTAACGGGTACGCAGACGGAAATCAATGCGGCTCTGCTGGCACTCTATGTTCAGCGAGCACGCGCCGGCCAGCGTGGCGGCCAGCGGCTGCGCGCCGCCCATGCCGCCGAGACCTGCTGTGAGCACCCAGCGGCCTTTCAGCGAGCCGTTGTAGTGCTGGCGACCGGCTTCCACGAAGGTCTCGTAGGTGCCCTGCACGATCCCCTGGCTGCCGATGTAGATCCAGCTCCCGGCGGTCATCTGGCCATACATCGCCAGCCCTTTGGCGTCGAGTTCGTTGAAGTGCTCCCAGGTGGCCCAGTGCGGCACGAGGTTAGAGTTGGCGATCAGCACGCGGGGGGCGTTTTTGTGGGTTTTGAACACGCCCACCGGCTTGCCGGACTGCACCAGCAGAGTTTCGTCGTGTTCGAGTTCGGTCAGGGATTTTACAATTGCGTCATAGCATTCCCAGTTGCGCGCGGCGCGGCCTATGCCGCCGTACACCACCAGCTCGTGGGGGTTTTCCGCCACCTCAGGATCAAGGTTGTTCATCAACATGCGCAGCGGGGCTTCGGTGAGCCAGCTTTTGGCGGTAAGGGTGGTGCCGCGCGCGGCGCGGACGTCCTGCTGGCGGTATTTACCTGACGACATTGTGTGCTCCTCATACGGGACAGATGATGCATTTAGATATACTTGTATAGACAAGCACACACAAGGCCAGATTTAACAAAAAAGATACAATTTTGTTATATTGCGTTAGCGATCACGCTTATAAAACTTATGACATAAAGTGGCCCTGCAGCCGGTAACGGTTCCCCGGGAAAAGCAGCCGGGCATGCGACACAATGTGCGACGAGGACCAGGTTCGACGGCGGATCAGCAGGCACGGGTCGTGCTCTTTAATCCGCAGCCGTTCGCACTCCTGCGGCGTCGCGCGCACGGCTTCCACAATGTGCTCCCCTTCCGTTAGCGGTGCGACGAGCGAGAGATAGGCGTGCGGCGTGGTCTGGGTGTAATCCTGATTCAGATAGTCCGGTATCCGTTCAGCGTTCACGCAGCGATCTTCAATCTGCACCGGAATGTCGTTCTCAAAATGCACCATCACCGAGTGGAAGATCCGGCTGCCTTCTTTAACATTCAGCTCTACCGCCTGCTCGGCGCTGGCCTGGGTCTCTTCGAGCACCAGTACCTCACAGCGGTGCTGGTGATTACGCGCGGCAATTTCGTCCGCAATACTGCGGATTTCAAACAGGGCAGATTGCCCTTTCGGTTCCGCCACAAACGTCCCCACGCCCTGCAGGCGCACCAGAAGCCCTTCGTCAGTCAGCTCGCGCAGCGCCCGGTTGATGGTCATCCGGCTAAAGCCAAACTGCGCCACCAGATCGGCCTCCGAGGGAATGCGGTCGTGCGGGCGCCAGACGCCGGTGGCGATTTTTTCGCTGATCGCCTGCTTCACCTTTTCGTAGAAAGGCGCGGGAGGGCTCGACTGCGGCAGGGGTGAGCGTGAAAACATCGTGACTCCTTGAATAGTGTTATGCCCACCAGTGAGCAATTTGCCAGGCCAGACGGGCGGCAAGCTTTGCGCCCTGCCCGTCCCGATCGAACTGCGGGTTAAACTCTACCAGATCGGCGGCCTGGAGCTTACCGCTACGGCAGATTTGTTCGATAACCGGCAGAAGATCCAGCGCCGGTATGCCTAACGCAGCCGGAGCGGAAACGGCAGGCATTTCGCTGGCGGGCAGGACGTCCAGATCGATCGTCAGGTAGACGCGATCGGCCTGGGCCAGCACCTTTTCCAGCGCGGATTGCGCATCGCGCCTGAAATGGAGGTCTTCCACCAGCGTGACGTTCAGGCGTTCGGCCTCATCCCACAGCGCCAGCGTGTTCGCCGCCCGGCTCACGCCAAAGCAGGCGTACTGAAATTCCCGCCCGCGCTCATCGCAGTAGTGCGCCAGCTGGCGAAACGGCGTGCCGGACGTCGCCCGGTCGGCCTTGCGCAGATCGAGATGGGCATCAAGGTTGATGATGACAACCCGCTCGTTCGGGAAGGCGTCCAGCACGCCGCGACCGTGCGCCCACGCGGTTTCGTGTCCGCCGCCAAAGACAAGCGTACGCATCCCGGACCGCTGGCATGACGTCACGGCATCGCTTAACGCCTGCTGTGCCGCCTCAAGCTCGTCACCTTCAACGTAAACCGACCCCATATCCGCCAGCCGATCGTGTCCCTCATGGCTGGCCATATTCGCCAGCGCCTTACGCAGCATATCCGGAGCCTGCACGGCACCGGGCCTGCCCAGATTGCGTTTTACGCCCGCATCACATTCAAACCCTATCAGCGCGATGCCGGATGCCAGCGGCGTGAACTCTCCCTGCTGCTTTATCGTCTGGAAAATGCGCGTTGCGTTGCTGGCCTCGGCGCTGTCGTCGCGCCCCTGCCAGACCGTTTCTGCAACGGGCCGCCATAACTTCATACTGCCTCCCCACGGAAAATACGTTGATACAGCGGGTTGCGTCCCGGCTCGTAGACCATCTCTACCGGATGGTGAGCATCCCAGACGATGAAATCAGCGACAAACCCGGCCCGCAGCTGACCGTGGGTTGCACCACGGCCCAGCGCCTGCGCGGCATGGCGCGTGACGCCAGCCCAGGCTTCCTCGGGCGTCAGGCCAAACTGGACGCAGGCCATGTTCATCGCCAGATGCAGGCTGGCAAACGGGCTGGTGCCGGGGTTATAGTCGGTGGCGACCGCCATCGGCACACCCTGTTTTCTGAGCTGTTCAACCGGCGGACGCTGGCGTTCCTGCAGAAAATAGAACGCGCCGGGGAGCAGGACCGCAACCGTGCCGCTTTGCGCCATCGCCTGAACGCCTGCGTCGTCAAGATATTCGATATGATCGGCAGAGAGTCCTTTATACCGGCTGACCAATGCCGCCCCCCCCTGATTCGACAGCTGCTCGACGTGCCCTTTCACCGGAATACCGAGCGCGGTTGCCGACTTGAAGAGGCGCTCGGTTTGCGACGGGGTAAAGCCGACGTTTTCACAAAACACGTCTACTGCTTCATATAACTCTTTTTGCCACAGCGTGGGCAATATCTCCTCACAGACCAGCGTGAGGTAGGCATCCGGATCCTGTCGGTATTCCGGCGGAACCGCATGGGCCGCCAGCAGCGTTGGGCTGATATCGATCGGATTATTGAGGCCCAGTTGGCGCGCGACCAGCAGCATCTTCTCTTCGGCCTCGGGGTTTAGACCGTATCCCGACTTGATTTCAACCGTAGTGACGCCTTCATTCATCAGTCGCTGAAGCCGCTGCTGCGCCAGCTTAAGCAGGGTTTCGGGCGAGCTGCTGCGGGTCGCCGTCACGGTAGCGTTAATTCCGCCCCCCTGGGCGCTGATGGTTTGATAAGAGACGCCGTTCAGACGCTGCTCCCACTCCGCCGCGCGATCGCCGCCAAATACAAGGTGGGTATGGCAGTCAATCAGGCCAGGCGTGACCAGACGCCCCTGGAGATCGACGCTGTGACGGTGTCCGGCCGGAATGTCAGATTCAGGGATCACGGCCAGGATAGTTTGACCCCTTACGACCAGGGCATGTTGCTCTTTCAGTCCATAGGGCGCAGATACGTCCGGCACCATCGTAGCCAGTCGCGCATTTCGCCATATCACATCGTCGGGATGAATCTGCTGCATGGGCATTCCACTTGTCATAGGTTGTATAGACATTTATTTGCTTCCACCGTCTACTGTCAACCGCCTTGAAGGAAAATGTTAGTTATTTGTGATCACTTACTTGCCGCTCTCGGGCTAAAAATGGAACTTTTACCCTTTTTATCTTCCCGTTTCGCTCAACTTAGTATAAAAAAGCAGGCTATTTCGTCTGTCCCGTAAAGACTTGCATACCCAGGAGCTCTACCTTGAACATTTCCAGGATTTCCCGTCTGGCGTTAGCACTCGCCTTTGGCGTGACCTTATCCGCTTGCAGTTCAACACCACCGGATCAGCGACCTTCTGAGCAGGTTGCGCCCGGTACCGCCTCCCGCCCGATTTTGTCCGCTGATGAAGCGAAAAACTTCGACCGTGCACACTACTTCTCAGCGATGGATCCTAACGCTGCGCCGTGGACCCCGTCGTCTATTAATCTGCCGAAACAGCCTGACTTCGTGGTTGGCCCGGCGGGTGCGCAGGGCGTAACGCATACCTCAATTCAGGCTGCGGTTGATGCTGCCATCACTAAACACAGCGCGTCTCGCCAGTACATCGCGATTCTGCCTGGTGAATATGAAGGCACCGTGTATGTTCCGGCGGCCCCTGGCAGCATTACGCTTTACGGTCTGGGCGAAAAAGCGATTGACGTAAAAATTGGCCTGGCGATTGATTCCGAAATCGACAGCAACACCTGGCGTCACCTGGTGAACCCGGCCGGTAAATATATGCCGGGCAAACCGGCGTGGTATATGTTTGATAACTGCCAGAGCAAGCGTTCCGCCACCATTGGCGTAATGTGCTCGGCGGTATTCTGGTCTCAGAATAACGGTCTGCAGCTGCAGAACCTGACCATTCAGAATACCCTGGGTGACAGCGTTGACGCCGGTAACCACCAGGCCGTTGCGCTGCGTAGCGATGGCGATAAGGTGCAGATTAACAACGTCAACATTCTGGGCCGTCAGAACACCTTCTTCGTGACCAACAGCGGCGTGCAGAACACCCTGCAGAATAACCGTCTGACCCGTACCCTTGTGACCAACAGCTACGTTGAAGGTGACGTGGACCTGGTGTCTGGTCGCGGCGCGGTGGTGTTTGATAATACCGATTTCCGCGTGGTGAACTCACGTACTCAGCAGGAAGGTTACGTGTTTGCTCCGGCAACCCAGTCGAACCTCTTCTTCGGCTTCCTGGCCGTGAACAGCCGCTTTAATGCTGCCGGTGACGGCGTGGCGCAGCTGGGACGCTCCCTGGACGTGGACTCAGCCACCAACGGTCAGGTTGTGATCCGCGACAGCGTGATCAACGAAGGCTTCAACATGGCGAAACCGTGGGCGGATGCCGCGATCTCCAAACGTCCGTTCTCCGGCAACACCGGTGCGGTGGATGATAAAGGGAACGTGCAGCGCAACCTGAACGACGCTAACTTCAACCGCATGTGGGAATACAACAACCGCGGTCTGGGTAGCAAAGTGGTTGCTGAGCCGAAGCAGTAAGCTGTTTTGCCGGGTGACGGCTTCGCCTTACTCGGCCTACAGATGATGCAGGCCCGGTAATCGCAGTGCCACCGGGCATAAAAAAACCTCGCATTTGCGAGGTTTTTTGTTTTAAGCAGCTTAGTGAGCGTTAACTACCACCCACATTGGCCCCTGGCCTACGGCGTAGCGCCCTTTTTCTTCCAGCAGTCCCTGCTCGCCTTTAATTTCGTACAGCGCAATGTGGTGGGATTTCTGCCCCGCCGCAATCAGGTATTTGCCGCTGTGATCGATATTAAAGCCGCGCGGCTGGGTTTCCGTTGGCTGGAACCCTTCAATCGCCAGTACGCTGCCGTCTTCAGAGACGCTAAAGACGGTAATCAGGCTGGAGGTACGGTCACAGGCGTACAGATGGCGGCCATCTGGCGTAATGTGGATATCCGCCGCCCAGCGGGTGTCGGAGAAATCAGACGGCATCATGTCCAGCGTCTGCACGCACTCAATCTGACCGTTTGGATCTTTCAGTTCCCATACGTCCACTGAGCTGTTCAGTTCGTTGACCACGTAGGCATACTGCTGGTTCGGGTGGAAGACCATATGACGCGGACCAGCGCCTTCAACAGTCGTAACTTCAGCTGGATTCTGCGCCACCAGGTGACCATCGTCGCTCAGGGTAAACAGGCAGATACGATCCTGCTTCAGCGCAGGTACCCACAGCGTGCGGTTATCCGGAGAGATATTCGCCGAGTGGCAGCCTTCCAGCCCTTCCACCACGTCCACGGTTTCGACCGGAATGCCATCCTCCAGACGCGTTACGCTGACGCAGCCCGCGTTATACGAGCCGCTGAAGACAAAGTTACCTTTACGATCGGTTGAGATATGGGTTGGGCTGCCCGGCAACGGGGCTTCAGCAGTGTACGTCAGCGCGCCGTCGTCCGGAGAAATGCGATAGGCCAGCACGCGAAACTCCGGGCGCACACCCACGTACAAGAAACGTTTATCCGGGCTGATGACCATCGGCTGTACCTGGCCTGGCACATCAACAACCTGAACCAGCGTGAGTGTCCCTTCGGTATTTAAACGCCAGACGTGGATCTGCTGGCTTTCAGGACTGGCGGTATAAACGGTTTGTTTCATGAATATTCACTCCTCACTGCGCATGAAAGTAGTTAACTTTTGACGGTGAATGCTGAATTGTCGACAGGAATTTTGAAGCGTTCGCCTCTCGGTGTACCATCCCATCAAAACGTAAATTCAATATTAACCCGGGAAAACAGATGACCTCGCGTGTGATTGCTCTGGATTTAGACGGTACCTTACTGACGCCGCAAAAAACCCTTCTCCCCTCTTCTCTGGAAGCGCTTAAACGCGCGCAGGAAGCGGGATATCAACTCCTTATCGTAACGGGTCGACATCACGTTGCCATTCACCCTTTTTATCAGGCACTGGCGTTAGATACACCTGCAATTTGTTGTAATGGCACTTATTTGAGTGTGTGACGCTTATTACAACATTTTCACCAATCCAGGGCAATACGCCAGTATCCAACGTTGTTCCAGTGCTCAACAAGACTCTCTTCACCTTGTTTCGTCGTAGCCGCAAAGCGGTGTACTATCGGAAAAACTACATACCAAAATCAGGTGAATCACTACATGGACTATCAGGTAATCGCCCTTGATCTGGACGGCACTTTATTGACGCCAGAAAAAACTATTTTACCAGCCTCATTAACTGCCCTACAGAATGCCCGTAAATCAGGGGCAAAGGTTGTCATAGTTACCGGACGGCACTTTGTAGCCATCCATCCTTTTTATCAGGCATTAGCACTGAATACACCAGCTATATGTTGTAACGGTGCTTTATTGTACGATTACGCCGAAAAAAGAGTTATTGCCTCAGACCCATTACAACCAGAACAAGCTACTCAATTAGTAAACCTACTTGATAGTTACAATGTTCATAGTCTGATGTATGCCGATGATGCCATGTTTTATCAAAATCCAACGGGGCATATTATCCGTACAGAAAATTGGGCTAAATCTCTTCCAGAGTCACAACGTCCAGTATTCAAACAAGTACCCTCTCTGAGTGAAGCCTCTCAAAATGTTGATGCTATATGGAAATTCGCCCTTACTGATTCTGATACTGAAAAACTACATCGCTTTGGTCAGATCGTAGAGCGTGAGCTTGGCCTTGCTTGTGAATGGTCTTGGCACGACCAAGTAGACATAGCACAAGCCGGAAACAGTAAGGGTAAACGCCTGGCACAATGGGTAGAATCGCAAGGCTTATCTATGAGCCAGGTTATGGCCTTTGGTGATAATTTCAACGATCTAAGTATGCTGGAGACTGCTGGCCTGGGTGTTGCTATGGGTAACGCTGTTGATGAAGTGAAAGCGTGTGCTGATTTAGTAATAGGTAACAATACAGAAACTGGAATTGCTGATGTATTAAACCAGTACTTTTCAGTAGAAAAAATTACAGCGTGAAACGGCTTTGTTGAATAAATCAGATTTCGGGTAAGTCTCCCCCGTAGCGGGTTGTGTTTTCAGGCAATACGCACGCTTTCAGGCATACCTGCTTTCGTCATTTTGTTCAGCGCTCGTACCAGGGCCAT